>JANLHY010000069.1 GCA_024653795.1 Candidatus Brocadiaceae bacterium
CTGAACGGCCAGCCGCGTGAAATAGTTATTGCCAATCGCAAGGTTGCTGTCACCGTAATCAAGCGTCCTCAGGCAGAAGAAGGAAACATCAAACACGTCGGCGCACCCATGCCGGGCATGATTGTCAATATGAAAGTGGCAGTCGGTGATAAAGTGGCACAAAATGCTCCGCTTTTAATCATGGAGGCAATGAAGATGGAAGCAACCATTTATGCCGAACACGACGGTGAAATCAGCCAGGTTCTGGTTAAGACAAGAGACTGTGTCGAGGCAAGGGACCTGCTGATCGTCTACAAGTAATCAGGTAATGAAAGACCGCTTAGAGTCTTTCTTATGTTTGATTACCTCCCGATTCTTGATCGTGTCCCCTGATTGATTACTATTCGTTTGTGATCTACTATGTTGCATTATTTCCTTGCCCGGATACCGGACATATGATTTTAGATTGTTGGATTCGACCCTCAATCCTCAATCCAACCTGCGAAACTTAATATTTAAATGTGACCCTTTCGACCTCCCCTGCTACAATGACCCAGGCTGGTATCAACACCCAGAAGACACTATAGCCTGGCGAGTAACCGAATAATCATTAACAAATGCGTCTTACTCCAGATTCGAAAAGTAGAATGACTGCTATTTAAAGGCGGTAACTCCAATTATAATAATTGAGACTACACTTTTTTATCAATAAATAAGGTGATCCCATATCGCCGATCCCATGAAATTCCTTGACTAATAAAATTGTAAGCTTTACAATATTCGTAAGAATAAATATTTTAGTAAGGAGAATCATAATATGATGCTGACAGCAAAAATTACCTCAAAAGGTCAAATTACCTTACCAAAGGAAGTGCGGAAGCTTTTAAATGTACAGGAAGGAAATGTTATAGTCTTTGAAAAGGAAAACGATAAAATTGTAATCAAACCGGCCAGAACCCTTCGTGACTTTAAAGGTTTATTAAAAAATATAAATAAGGAAGAAAACTTTGACGAAATAAGAAAAAAAGTCAAGAAATATGTAGGAGAGCGGGTTATTCAACGTGGAAGGTAGTAAAAAGGTTGTTATCGATACCAACTTACTTGTTCGATATCTAATCAATGACGATCAGAAAAAAGCAGATGCCGTTGATAACCTTTTGGACAAAGCTATCAAGGGGGAGGTAAGGATTATTATCCCATCTGTGGTAATTGCCGAACTTGTGTGGGTTTTAGAGAGTTTTTACCAACTGAAAGCAGATGCAATACTTGAACTTGTTGAGGCTATAGTGAATACATCAGGACTTGATGTTACAGATAAATCAACGGTAATTTCTGCTTTAAGACTTTATAAGAATAGGAACATAGATTTTATAGATGCGTGGATTATAGAATTTGCTAAGGAAAGGGGTATTAAAACCATATATACCTTTGATAAAAAACATTTCAGGGATATAGAGGGAATCGAGATAACTATTTTATAGTTTTATTTTAAAATTTCCCATTATATTCGACACGTAAAGGTCTTGCCATATTATGTAAGGGGAAATGGGGTCACCCATCTTAAACAATAAATATTGATATTTTTCTATTGGGTAACATATCATAATGATTTCTATCCAATTATTTAAGATTTAAGATGCGACACTAACTCTCACTCGACACTAACTCTCACTCAACCTACGCAACTTCATAGTAATATCTATTGCAGTCATTTTTCTATTAAATCTAGTATTATCCAAATTGGTGTAAACCGAATTAGGTGCTTTGATGAAGATGCTTCTTGATATCCCAAAAGAATTCCCGACAAAAGAACCTCACTACCTAATTGAATCCATAAACCAGAACCGCTAGCCCCAGTTTACAAGTTGTAAAGTAAAAAACGAAGCAAGGTGTTATGTATTGGAGGTTTACGACGACAAGAAATGTATTACCCTCTTTTCGTGT
>JANLHY010000074.1 GCA_024653795.1 Candidatus Brocadiaceae bacterium
AGGCGAAAGAAGATATATTCAAAACATTACAACACCGGTAAAAGATGAAAAGAACACTATAACGCACTTACTTAAGCTCTCAATAAATGTTACAGCGCAGGAAGAGAAGATTCATCAACTTTCTTTATTACGAAAACTTGCAGAGTTAATGCAAGGTACGCTGCAAATCGATCGGTTACTCCACTTAATATTGACATGTGTTACTGCTGGTACTGCTCTGGGATTTAATCGTGCAAGTCTTTTCCTGGTGGATAAAGAACGGAATATTGTCTATGGCAAGATGGCCGTTGGCCCTTCAAGTTTGGAAGAAGCAAATAGGATATGGAGTGAAATAACCAAAAAGTATGAAAAACTGGAAGACCTTATTCAGGCGTCTGAAGATAATTATCGTGAGGATACTCCTTTGCACATGATTACGCGATTGATGGCATATTCATTGAGAGATGAGAATGAAATTATTGTTTCGTGTGTTAAAAACAAAAAAATCATTTGGGAAAGAAATGCGTTTCATAATCCAAATATTGATAAAAAATTTGTAAATATGATCGGTGCGAATGAATTTGTTTGTATACCGTTAATAGCTAAAGACGAAACGATTGGAGTAATTTGTGTGGACAATCTATACAGTAAAAAGCCGGTAATAGAGGAACACATTCAAAGTTTGACGACTTTTGCAAGCCGTGCGGCATTGGCAATTGAGAATGCTGCGGCATATAAAGAATTAAGCGAAAAAGTTCGACAACTCGAAGAAACTCAGGATAGATTGATTCGTTCTGAAAGACTCGCTGTTATGGGTAATATGGCGGCTTATGTTGCACATGAGATCCGTAACCCACTGGCAACTATCGGTGGTTTTGCAAGATCAATTTTACGGGCTTCCTATCAGGATGATCAAATAAGACAAAACGCTGGAATTATTGTAGAGGAGGTTAGCCGGTTAGAAAGAATTCTTGCAAACATTATGGATTTTAGTAAACCTGTTGAATCAGTTAAAGTAGCATCTCAAATAAATGAAATATTAGAGAATACCTGTTCCTTGATGGATCCGTATTTTAAAAACGGCCGTATTAAGTTGACCAAAATATTTAATTCTATGATACCTAAAATTATAATTGATCCGACACAAATTAAACAGGTATTTTTGAATTTAATAAAAAATGCAGTTGAATCGATGCCTGGTGGAGGCACACTAACAATTGAAACAATAGTGGAAGATGAACACATAAAAATTAATATTACAGATACGGGAGAGGGAATGACCGATGAAATCATGCAAAATATCTTTGTCCCATTTTTTACCACAAAGGTAGACGGAACTGGCGTCGGACTGGCGGTATCTCATAAAATTGTGGATGACCATGGCGGTTTCATAAAAGTGAAAAGTTCTTTGCAAGAAGGGACAACTTTCTCCATATACTTACCGATATAAATAAGAATAAATTTATGTTCAGGAATTTCAATATTTTATAATTCCCCTTTAAAAAGAGGGGATAAAAGGGTGTGTAATTTTGCCGTAACACACCCCCAGCCCCTCTTTCTAGCGGGGAGCCTAAAAGTCGCTGCCAAAGGCAGCCTAATTTAAAGAGGGAGGGGGAATGATGAAGACCATTTTATTGGTGGAGGATGATAAAAATCAACTCTTACTCTATAAGCAAGAACTATCACTTGAAGGATATAATATTATTACTGCACAGGATGGTCGGGAAGCTTTAGGGAAGGTAATAGAAGAATTACCCGATCTGATCGTAATGGATATCAACATGCCCAAAATGAGCGGGATCGAATCCATTGGCAGAATATTAAGCGAACACAAAAAAATACCGATTATCATTAACACTGCTTATAGCAGTTATAAGGATGATTTTATGTCGTGGTCAGCCGATGCTTATATAATTAAGTCCTCTGATCTAACTGAATTAAAAGACAAGATAAAAGAACTATTAGGCGCTTAATAAAAATATTTTGACATTATTAGCAAAAAAAATGTAGCGCCGATCCCTTGTGGTCGGCCAATGGCGGGGGATAAACCACCCGCGCTACGGGTTCCGACTCGTTCGGGTTAGGTAAAATTAAATAGATTTATTTTGATATTTATATAACATGTTTAAAAAAGTGCTTGTAATGATATTGGCAGGGGGGCAGGGGGAGAGACTTTATCCTTTAACAAAGGACAGGGCAAAACCTGCCGTTCCTTTCGGTGGTATATATCGTATTACACTAGTGTCCGGTTATAAGTTGAACAAAGGCAATTGTTTATGAAGAATGGAAGGTTCTTTTTTGTAATCAGAATCCGTAAGTACTTGTAAAATAGGG
>JANLHY010000473.1 GCA_024653795.1 Candidatus Brocadiaceae bacterium
TACAAGCAATGGAAAAGTTATGGGACTCATTATGCAATAAAGAAGAAATCGAATCTCCGGAATGGCATAAAGACATTCTCCAAGAAAGAAAAAAGAAAATTGAAAAAGATGAAGCTGAATATATTTCTTTGGAGGATTTAAAAGGTAGCCGTCATCAATGAAAGTAAGGAAAGGGTAAGTATTTCAAACTTTAACAACCTCCTCCTTTTCCACTTTATCAAGCCCAAATGCCGTATGGACAGCCCGTAAAGCACGATCAGCATGAGCATCGTCAATGACACAGGAAATTTTGATCTCCGAGGTACTGATCATCTGAATATTGATTTTTTCTTCAGCCAGAACGCTGAACATCTTCTCGGCTACGCCACAATGGCTCCGCATACCGATCCCCCCGACCGAAAGCTTTGCAATCTTGCTGTCATGAAGGACTTCCTTAGCGCCGAGGTCATTCTTAATCTTCTCCGCAGTTTCCAGGGCCAGTCGTAAATCGCTTCTCGGCACCGTAAAGGTCACATCTGCTCGATTCTCGATACTTGCGTTCTGGATAATCATGTCCACGTTAATTTTTTTTCTTGCAATCTCATGAAAAATCTTGGCAGCCTGGCCAGGGACATCCGGCACTGCCCTGATCGTAATTTTTGCATCATCCTTGCTTACCGCGACACCGCTTACAACAATATCTTCCATCTCTTTTGCCTCCTTACAAATCAATGTCCCTTCTTTGTCGTTGAAACTCGACCTGACATAGAGGGGGACGTTATATTTTTTTGCAAATTCAATCGAACGGGAATGCATTACCTGCGCACCCAAACTCGCAAGCTCAAGTATTTCATCGTACGATACCTTATCGAGTTTTCGCGCAAGAGGAACTTTTCTTGGATCAGCCGTATAGATTCCATCCACATCGGTAAAAATGTCACACCTGTCCGCCTTCATGATAGCCGCCAGTGCCACAGCCGTTGTGTCCGAACCGCCGCGTCCCAAAGTAGTAATGTTTTCATTCGCATCAATACCCTGAAATCCTGCGACAATAACGATTGTGCCTTTGTCCAATTCTTTCTGTACACGATGAGTGTTGATATTCCGGATGCGCGCCTTGGTATGATAGCTATCGGTAACGATACCGACCTGACCTCCCGTAAAAGAAACAGCCGGATAACCAAGGGCGTGAATGGCCATTGCCACAAGGGCGATAGAAATCTGCTCCCCGGTGGACATGAGCATGTCCATTTCGCGTGTCGAAGGATTATCCGTTAGTTCATGGGCAAGGTCAATCAGTTCGTCAGTCGTTTGACCTCTTGCGGAAACAACCACGATGACCTTATTCCCCGCCTTATATGTCTCTACTATCCGTTTAGCAGCCGCCTTGATGCGCTCCGCATTGGCAACGGAAGTGCCTCCAAATTTCTGTACAATCAGTCCCATATTCATTCCTTACATGCGTTATTCTATTTACCGATACTCTATTAATTAGATTCTTCGCTTCGCTCAGAATGACAATTCTCCTATTACGCGCCATTCTGTAGTGCCGACCCTTCCCCGATCGTAGTCGAGGACAGGTGTGGTAGGCCATGATCGGGGGATGAACCCCCGCGCTACGGTATAAATTGAATTCCCTTAACGTTAAATTGATAAGATGCTTTTATGCTGGTTCAGGCTTGAAGCCTGAACCGAAACATTTTGGTTCAATCGAGGACGATTGAACCAGCAAAAACCAGCAAAAACTTTTCTGCGCAACCGAGACGGTTGCGCTACCAGTTTGAAATTCCTTAACGTTACATGAACCACCTAAGTTATTAAATGTATTCATCAAAGTCAACTTTTTTTTAGAAGAGATAAAAATACAATACTTTTTTGTAATTGACAAGGGTTCAGAATGTCTATAAAATACCCAAAACTAAGGTTGAAGATAACGAACTTTACCCATATAAAATTTTTATCACTCCGGGAGGTACCATGAAAGGCGATCCAAAAGTAATAGAAACATTAAATGAGGTACTCAAGGCAGAAATATCTGCCCTTAACCAATATTTCGTGCATGCCAAAATGTGTGAAAACTGGGGTTACCTTTCCTTGTATGAGTTTAATGAGAAAAACTCTATAGAGGAAATGAAACACGCAGAAAAACTGCTTGAACGCATGTTGTACCTGGAAGGTATTCCCAAAATGGAAAAAGATAAACTGGACATTGGGAAAACCGTAAAGGAACAATTGGAAAATGATTATGCGTTAGAAAAAGCCGCTATTCAAAGACTTCAAAAGTCAATTACCCTGTGTGACAGTTTGGGAGATGCCGGTTCAAGCGATTTACTTGAACACATATTGCTCGACGAAGAGAGGCATGCAAACGATCAGGAGTCTTTCTTGCAACAGATTAAGGATATGGGCATAGAAAACTTTTTAACCTTGGTAGTTGATAAGAAAGAAAAATCATAACAATTCGCAGAATCGGGCATCGGTGGTCAGTTGTCGAGTCCCTCTGATCACCGATCGTACACCCTTTAACAGATTGCATTTGACGACCAAAAATTATTAAGACTTATACATCATCGCTTCTCTTCCCATATCGTCTTGTGCCTTTCTTCTCGCCTTCTTTTTCCACCTCATATCTCTCAAGGTCTCTGGGTTCGTAATACTGAGCATTATAATGGAAAAACGCATACTCTGCACATCCTACAAATCGCGTTGCTACATAAGCAATAACCCCAGAACCCAACAGGATGAGAAGCAACACCTTACCCGTGTTTTTTTATACGACGTTTCCTGTGTTCGGTTTTTATATCCTTTGAATCTCCATACCTCGCATGAAATTGTGGGCACACTTTACGCTCTATATTCACATACCTTATTTCCGCCCCGTTTTTTTGCCTCGTACATAGCCATGTCTGCGTGAACAAGTAAGGCCTTCGCTTCGCCCTTATATTCAAGTTCTGCAACACCAATACTTATTGTTTTCTGGACTGGTTCTTCTTTTGATTCGTTCTTCGGTTCATTTACTTTTACTGTAGTTTTTGGTTTTTCAGCCACCTGCTTTTGCTTTGGTTCTATCGTGTACTCAGACTTCAGTTCATCTATGAGTTCTTTTTTAATCTCCTCCTTTAATTTCTGCATAAATTCAGATTTGAGTCTGTTTTTCAACTGCTGATACTCAGCCTCGCTTATTTCTTCTGCATATACGCACTTTGTTGTGATGAGCAGCAGTGTGAGAATAAAAATCGCAATTGGGTTCAAGAATCGGGTCATTTGCCAGGTTCTCCAATGGTTAACCGATCTATCTAGGTAAAAAAATCATTTGCAAGGTTTATTTCATGAGAGAATGTATTCTCTTGGTATCCAGTAATGCCTTTTCCATCGGCACAAGGGGTGTAATTTCTATGTCAGTAAAAAACGGGAATAGGGGCAGTTTTGAGACGATCTCTTCCATTTCTTCGTTAGACTCAGCGTCAATGATGGCGGCAGCCCCGCGCCTGCCAACGAGCTTCCCGCCTGCCAATATCTTACCGCGCCGTTGGAATCGTGAAAAATACTCCCACTCTTTTATGACATATCCCAAAAAGTCCTTTACAGGCATTTGGGGCATTTGTTTTACCTCAACCTTTAAGAGAAATAACATATCTTTTACCTCCCCATTTCATTACAAAAATTAACTCACCGTAGAGGCGCAAATGCCGCAAAGTTTCTTTTAAAGACCAAAAACAAACAACTCTTACACACTATTTTTCAGCGGGTCAATTTATCACTATAGGAATTCCTTTGCGCCCTCTGCGTCTTTGCGGTGAACTATTAATTTTATATTGCCAAACCGCCATCTACGTTAATCACATGCCCGGTAATATATCTGGCATTATCAGACAACAGGAATAGGGCTGTTTTGGCTACCTCTTCTGGCTTGCCAAATCTTCTCACGGGAATCATCTCTATTACCTTATCCTTGTATTCCTGTGGTAAAACGGACGTCATGTCAGTTTCAATAAAACCGCAGGCAATGGCATTCACGGTAACGTTTACCTTTCCAACCTCCTTTGCAAGCGCCTTTGTAAAACCGATCATGCCGGCCTTTGAGGAAGAATAATTTACCTGGCCTGCCATCCCGATTATCCCACTCACAGAGGTTATATTCAGGATACTGCCAGCCTTTTGCTTGATCATCTGTGTAATAACTGCCTTAGAAAAATTATAAACACTTTTGAGATTGGTATTGATGACGTCATCCCAATCATTCTCTGCCATCAAAGCCAGGAGTTTATCACGGGTAATTCCGGCATTATTAACGAGGAAATCGATTTTCCCAAATTTTTCCTTGACCTCTCTCGTCATATTCTTTGCGCCCTCAAAACTGGCTGCATTTACTTGAAAAGAGAGTGCTTTCGCGCCCATGGATTCAATTTCTGTTACCAGTGCATTAGCTGCATCAGCGCTTTTACTGTAATTAAAGACTATGTTGCAACCGTTCTTCGCCAGTTCCAGCGCTATTGCCCGTCCTATGCCTCTTGTGCCACCCGTAATGATTGCTACCTTATCTTTAAATTCCACTTAATACTCCTCCTTGAATAGTAGTTTTCGGTTATAAATTTAGTTAAGGAAATTCAAACAATGAGTTCCTCCCCCTTGATGGGGGAGGCCAGGTGGGGGTGAAGGAAAAAGCTAATCACCCTCCCCTTGCCCCTCCCATCT
>JANLHY010000106.1 GCA_024653795.1 Candidatus Brocadiaceae bacterium
GATGGAATCGGATGTTAAAAAGATCACAGAGAGGGTAAAACAAGAAAGTGATTTTGTGAATACCCTGATGTACGAGGTTGGCAAGGTAATTGTAGGCCAAAAATATTTAATTGAAAGACTGCTAATTGGTATCCTTTCTAACGGACATGTATTATTGGAAGGTGTTCCTGGATTGGCAAAAACGATGTCAGTTGTGACGCTTGCCAAAGCATTGCAAGCCGGTTTCCAGAGGATACAGTTCACGCCGGATTTACTCCCTGCCGATTTGATCGGCACACTCATTTATAATCCCAAAAGCGGTGATTTTACGGTGAGAAAAGGGCCTATCTTTACCAACATTGTCCTGGCCGATGAGATTAACCGCGCCCCTGCAAAGGTACAGAGCGCGCTCCTGGAGGCGATGCAGGAGAGACAGGTTACAATCGGAGATCAGACATTTAAGTTGGACGACCCATTTCTTGTATTGGCTACCCAAAATCCAATTGAACATGAGGGCACATATCCGTTACCTGAGGCGCAGGTGGACCGTTTTATGTTTAAATTGAATATTACCTATCCCGATAAGAAGGAAGAACGTGAGATTATGGAACGCATGGCATTAACAAAAAAGGATTTTCATGTGAATCCTGTAATTTCCCCCAAAGATATTCTCCGTTTGCGTGCCTTAGTTGATGAAATTTATATAGACGACAAAATCAAGGATTACATTATTGACATCGTATTTGCATCGAGAGATCCAAAGGCGTATAACCTGGAATTGGAAGAATTCATAGAATACGGCGCTTCTCCGCGTGCAACAATCTATCTTACGCTCGCTTCCAAGGCGCATGCATTTATAAAAGGCAGGGGATTTGTGACTCCTCAGGATGTTAAGTCCATAGGGATGGATGTCCTTCGTCATCGTATAATTGTGACCTACGAGGCTGAGGCTGAGGAAATAAATTCTGAGGGAATTATACAAAAGATATTCGACAATGTAGAAGTGCCATAAGATATAAGTGTAACAGTTAGGCTCACCGCAGAGAACGCCGGGATCGCAGAGGCTGTTAGAGAAGAAACAGAAAAACTATGCGGATTCTCCCCTCCCCCTTTATCCCCCTCCGTGAGGGGGACATGGGGGAGGAATCCGCATTTCTCAGCGTTCTCCGCGTCCTTTGCGGTGAACTATTAGATATAAGTCATGATCTCAAAAGATATATTAAAAAAAATCCAGCAGATACAGATTCATACCCGTCGTCTTGTCAATGAGGCGTTTGTGGGTGAGTATCACAGTGTTTTTAAAGGGCGGGGTATGGAGTTTGATGAGGTGCGTGAATACCAGCCTGGCGATGAAATCCGGACGATTGACTGGAATGTAACCGCCCGCATAGGCCGCCCCTTTATTAAACGTTATGTAGAAGAACGTGAATTAACGGTGATGCTTCTTGTCGATGTCAGCGCTTCGGGAAACTTTGGGTCAATAAAGCATTTGAAAAATGAGGTCGCAACAGAAATCTGCGCAATCTTGGCGTTTTCTGCCATAAAGAATAACGACAAAGTAGGCATGATTATGTTTACGGACAAAATTGAGAAATTTATCCCACCAAAAAAAGGCCCAAAACATGTTCTGAGAGTCATCCGCGAACTTCTGTGTACACATCCGACTGGTAAAGGGACAAATATCTCCGTTGCCTTAGAATATTTAAACAAGATAACCCACCGGCGCACAATTTCATTTGTTGTGTCTGATTTTTTAGCAAATGATTATGCGCATGCATTGCGTATTGCAAATAAAAAGCACGATATGATTGCAATTACCATTGCAGACCCCAGAGAACAAGAATTACCCAATGTGGGTTTTATTGAATTAAGAGATGCAGAGTCAGGCGAGATACTGTTATTTGACACGGCAGACTTCCTCGCAAGAAAGGAATTTGGCGCTTTAAACAACCGACGGAGGCAGGAGCAGTCGAGGCTGTTTCGGTCAATGGGTGTTGACGAAATTGTGGTTAATACAAACAAACATTATGTAGAGCCTATTGTCCGATTCTTCAGGATGCGGGAAAAGAGATATTAAAGAAAACTCATAGCGCAACAAAGCCGCAACCAAAAAGAGTTTAACCACGAAGGGCACGAAGAAAAACTTACAAAAACATGTCCTCATGAAAATGGGGAAAAGAAGTTTTTACAGGGTAATACTATATTGAGTAAACTATTGATTTTAGTAGTAGTTGTTTATACACTGGTACTTCCAAAAGACACTGCTTTTGCTCAGAAATCAAATGATACGGAAAATAGGGTGTTGGTAGAGGCGATTGCAAGTGTTGATAAAGATGAAGTAACGATTGGCGATAAAATAAAATTTGTAATTCTGGTAAAATATAAAGGCGATATTACCTTACAATTTCCTGAAGTTGGCGAGCAAATCGGCGTATTTACTATAAAAGAAACTGGTATTGCTGAATCGCCTAAAAGAGAAAAAGACGGGTATTCGGTTGCTGAACGAAACTACGTGCTGAATTCATATGAAATTGGTCGTCAAATGATTCCGTCTTTGAAAATAAAGTACAAGAGCATCCAGGGTGACGGTGATGTTGCTACAAATGAAGTAATTATTGATATCAAGGGGGTTATAAAAGAAGGAGAACTTTCGGGCGATATAAAAGATATTCATCCCCCAGTTGACGTACCGACGAGTATCAAGCGTTTGATTTTATGGATTTCTGTTGGTCTGGGAGCGCTCTTGTTATCAGGTGTTATTTATGGATTGGTCTATAAATTTAGAAAGCTATCAAAAATTCAGGGACAGCAGTTTATCAGAAGAACGCCTCATGAGATTGCCTATGAATTACTGGAGAGGTTGTCAAAGGAGGATTTGATTGCGAAAGGTTTAGTCAGGGAGTATTATTATCGTATAACCAATATTTTGCGCCACTATATTGAAGCGCGATTTGGTTTATTAGCCCCTGAGCGCACGACAGAAGAATTTCTCACGGAAATGGCACATACGAACCAATTAGACGCTACTCATAAAATATTGATTCGTGAATTCCTTGAGCGTTGCGATATGGTAAAGTATGCTAAATACGGGCCGTCCAATGTGGAGATTAAAGAAACCTACGATGCAGCAAAGCGGTTTATAGACGAAACGAAGGAACGTTTAAAAGAGAAGGCGGTGGTTGCCGATAGAAAATGAATGGGTAACTTAATGTATATGAATTTCAAGGTTGCCCACGAAAAGACGCGAAAATAGCCTCCCCCTGTCCCCCTCCAGAGGGGGATAAAGGGGGAGGTTCGTGTCTTTTCGAGTGTTTTGTGGGTAATGTGTTGTTGTCGAAGGCTTAATTTAATGTATAGGAATTTTCATTTTATTTATACGGGTTACAGGGTGGCATGGATTATTCCTCTCTTGGGAGGAGACTCTACAATTCCCCTCCCAAGAGGGGAATTTCGAACTTTACTCATTTATGAAGATAAATCACAGATAAAGATTTTTTAAAAAAAGGAGTGGAAAAATGATAAAAGCGCCAGAGGAATTTTTAGATAAGTATATGAGCCGCGAAAAAGGTTTTGCAGGTAAAACAGGTAAAAAGACATCAAGGGTACAAATGCGTAAGGTTTCAGATGAAGAACTTGCAAGGCTTAAACAAAACTTGCAGACAGTGTGGGGTATTTATTGTACACCGGAGATTAAAGAAATCCTTTCTAAGAAACAGGACGTTAAATTTTTGACGATAGACAGCATTAATGTGCGTTTGAATATTGGTTTCACGAATAAAGGTATTTTGATGGAATACGAGTTAGACATGGGTGATCGGAAAGAGTTAGCAGGCGCCCGAGTATATAAACAAGACAGGATAATTATAAACAGGTATTTTACACCAGAGAGAGGTACAGAAGAACTTCTTAAAACAACCAACGATGCGCTCCATGTGATGGTTGATATTCTCATAGATAGAGAACTTCCCGAATCAGATATATGGAATGCCATTGAAAAAGGTGAACAAATTCATCTATCAACCGTATAGGCGCTTAGGGATTGACAATAAACTTCATGTTGCTGTGCCATCAGGGCTAAAGCCCAAGTAGGACATGTACCCACTAACCCCAGCCTTAAGGCTGGGGTTAGTGACAGTCTTATCGTTCGACTGAGCTCACGACGAAGTCTGAATTGGGCTTTAGCCCTGACAGTGCCTGTACTGAGCCTGTCGAAGTGCCTGATCTTCAAAGTGTCGGACAGCAAATATGCCTTAATTTATAAAATTCTATTGCATTTTATTTAGAAATTTGTTTCACTAAGCAAACAATTTTTTTTAATTCATTATATACAGTAAAAATCGTTTGAGGGAGCCAATCAATTATGATGATACCGAGGTTGGTATTCTTTACCAAGGGTGTTGGAAAACACAAAGACAAGTTACAGTCTTTCGAGCTCGCCTTGCGGAAAGCAGGGATTGAAAAATGCAATTTAGTGAGGGTGTCGAGCATCTTCCCGCCGAATTGTAAAATTATCACGAAGGAGCAGGGAATTACCCTGTTAAAAGCAGGGCAGGTGATTTTTTGTGTAATGAGTGAAAATTCCGCCAATGAACCTAACCGGATGATATCCGCCTCTGTCGGTATGGCTGTTCCAGGCGAGCACGAACATTATGGATATCTCAGTGAACACCATGCCTTTGGTGAAACTGAAGAAAAATCGGGCGATTATGCAGAAGACCTTGCTGCTACCATGCTGGCCAGCACACTGGGTATCGAATTCGATCCTGCAAAGAACTACGATGAACGCAAAGAAACTTACCGGATGAGCGGCAAAATCGTAAAAACCAGAAACATCACACAGGCTGCGCGTGGAGACAAGAACGGTTTGTGGACTACTGTCGTTGCCGCTGCCGTGTTTATTTTATGACCTTCTTTTTAATGTAATCTACAGAAAGTGTTAGCCTGCCCAAATATCTTCCGTAGAACAAGTCTCCATTGATCTTTGACTCCATCTGTATGTCTTCGCTTGATATGACATGGTGGAAAGGGTATTTTTAACGTGGAAGTGATTGCTACAGGATGCATCGTTGCCCCCAAGGGATTTTTAACGGGAACAACCTATTGTGGAATAAAAACCATAAAAGATAGTCTCGATTTGGGAATTATTTTTTCAGAACATCCAGCGACTGGTGCGGCATTGTTTACTACAAATCAAATCTATGCAGCGCCGGTAAAACTGAGCAGGAAAGTTGCCCAAAAAGGCCGCATACGAGCCTTCGTTATTAACAGCGGTAATGCCAATGCCTGTACGGGAGAACAGGGATATAAAGATGCCGAAGAAATGGTACGGATTGCGGCAAAATGTCTGAAAATTTCTGAGGATGAAATCCTTGTTGCCTCTACCGGTATTATTGGAAGACCACTCCCAATGGATAAGATCACCGCCGGTATTAAGGCCGCAGCGGCATCCTTGGGAAATACACCAGCGCATGGCAATGACATTGCGCGGACCATTATGACTACGGATACAAAACAAAAAGACATTGCCGTCAGATTAAGGATAAACAATAAGGATGTGATCGTGGGTGGGATCACTAAGGGTGCAGGGATGATCGCCCCGAACCTGGCAACCATGCTCTGCTTCCTTACGACAGATGTCTCCATGCCCTCTCCACTTCTTCATGAATGCCTCAGAAATGCCGTAGAATCTTCTTTTAACCGCATTACGATTGATGGCCACATGAGCACCAACGATACTATCGCAATTATGGCAAATGGCGCTTCCAGAGTAAATATCACCTCCAAAGGTCCGGAATTACAGATATTTCAAGAGGGACTAAATTATGTAACCAGCTATCTAGCGAAGGCAATTGTGAAGGATGGTGAAGGCGCTACGAAATTCATTCAGATTGATGTGGTAGGCGCAAAGTCACGTCACGATGCTACAGGGATTGCCAGATCAATCGCAGATTCACCGCTCGTGAAGACGGCAATCAACGGAGAAGACCCCAACTGGGGACGCATTGTTTCTGCCGCCGGTTATGCAGGTGTGGAACTGGATGAATCAACGACCAGCCTCTTTGTTAATGATATTCTGATCTTTGACAAGGGAATGCCTACATTGTGTGACCTCAATAAACTGAGCACATCTATGAAAAATACGGATATCAATATTCGCCTGGAACTTGGCTTGGGGGATTGTACGGATACTCTCTGGACGTGCGACCTCTCACATGAATACGTCACCATTAATGCCGAGTATCACACATAAGCTTCTGTACAAAGCGGTAGTTCCCACCAATGAAAACTTGCCTTCGTGAAAACCAGTTTCTAATGGGTTCAAGAATGAGGAAACATTTGCATTCAATGAATCCATCGCTTTTTCCCTGCCTCCTTGCATAAAATTCCGGTAAAATTGGTTAAGGATGACAAAATATGATATAATACAGCCGAATAATTTTGCAGGTATTTTGCATTAGTATAAATAAAACCATTCGGAGGTAAAAAATATGAGAAAAATAATTTCAATCCTTTTTATTACCATGATTGTCTTAACCGGCGCTTGTTATGCCAAGGACTCTCCAAAGGTAGTAATAGAGAAATACCTTGATGCTGTAAGGAACAACAACTACGATAAGGCCTATTCATTCATCTCTAAAACGGATACTACTATTATCGATTGGCTGGAACTTATCAAGTATATAAAAAAGATAACCCCGCCAAAGCTAACCAAAGTTATTGATCTTGCCCATAGCGCAGTCCGACAGGAGATAGTAAGCACATCAGTAGGCGGTAACACCGCTATAGTGAAAATCCACTCCAGGATTCCAGATATGGAAGAAACCCTGAAGGTTACCCAGAACCCTGAAGATATAAAATCCCTTTTAGATCGTGGTGAATTACCTATGAAAGAACGGTTAGGGGAGTGCACATTAGTGGTAGAAGATGATACCTGGAAGATTTCAAGCGTTAAGGGGATTTCTTCGGATCAGGCAGCAGTGCTTGCCATGGACTTTGCTGAACTCATTTTGGGCAAGGACGAGGCTAAAAGGATAAGCAGAGAAATCAGCGAATTTGCGAAGAAGCAGGAAAAGGGCGGTTAATCTTGGAGCGGTTGCATTTTTGTTACCTTTGGAGCCTGTTGTGCATGGAGGAGCATCCGGCTGTTAAACAGATGGTTGTAAGTCGAAATCCTACTGCGGGAAAACCAATTTTTATCACATGAGAAGACAAAGAGGGTCAGACCCAATACTGTTCGGCACGTTGTTTGAGGGTTAGTATCTATAGGTAAAATATTGTAGTAGTCATACTAAATGATGGCAACGAAAAAGCAGGAGAG
>JANLHY010000118.1 GCA_024653795.1 Candidatus Brocadiaceae bacterium
TATGGAAGGAAAGGCGCTTCTGTAGCTATTTTACAAAAAACATTCTTGCATTTTTAGCAAAAATATTATATTGACATTATTTTGCCAACTACTTAATATACCGGCAAGTTTTCTACAAACTTTAATTATATGCCCAAATGGGCATATAATATGTTATCTGTAAGAGTATTATATGTACTAATAGCCGTAAAGCAAGACGGCTTTTAGTACGCCTAATTCATGTTAGACCTCCGGTAAAAATTGAATGTTAGAGTATTATCAATCAGCGCTTATCTCTCTATTCGCAAGAGTTCAAGAGTTGAACTCCAATCCCACAGATATGGCTTTGTGCCTAAATATTCAAGAGAAACTGATTCAAAAAATTACTTACGTTGAGCGAAGAATCAGAACTCTCAAAGATGAAATTGCAAAGAGTAAGAAGCGACTTAAAACCACGCAGCCTGTTCGATTAAGCAAAATAGAATCAACGGAGACAAAAGAAGCCATTCAGTACAAGCACTACCTTCTCGATGAGTATCGGTTACTATTATCAATCCTCAAAGAGGTTGGTGATGCTATCGCATTTACGTACATAGATAAATGGGATATCAAACCAATGGCTTTCAAAGAACCAGCGGGATTCATATCTGGAAAGAAGGGGACCCGGTTTGAACGGCGAATATTTAGAGGAGCTTTTGGTTTAGGTCAAATTGCAATATTGAACGACCTGACAACCTGTCTGCGCTACGGGGATATAACTGTGCCGAGATTCGGCAAGGCTCTAATAATTGAGGTGAAGTCAAGCAAGAAACGCAATACCAATGACCGTACAGAAAGGCAAGAAATTGGGATGAACAAGATAGGCAATTATCTGGCTACTGACCGCACCGAGGGTCTATATGGCAAAGAAGGGGCATTCGTTCGCATTTCTTTACAACGGGAAGAAAGGCATCACAGAGACAGATTAAATGTCATCCTGGCGGAAGCTTTAAAAAATGGATTTAGCTATGAAGAAGTTGAAGAGGGTCTACATTACTATGCGGCTACACGATTCGATGAGCTCTCGCTTAATGAAATTGTTAAAAGATGCGAGGGAAAGCCATTATTTCAATATGTCGATTTCATTGATAATACAGGCTATTTCCCATTGACACTATCAATACGCGATCCGACAGCACTCTATAAGTTCTATAGAGGCGGATTAACTATCCTAGTTTTTATTAAACCTAAGACTATTGAACAGAAGTGTAAAGACAAAGGCTTTACAGCAGAAATCCTCTTTGATGAGGAGTGGGCGATTAAACTTGTGAACCCTAAACTAATTCCGTATGACGACGGAGCAATAAGAATAGGAAGGCACATATTTGGCCGAATATTTGGCGAGTTTTTGAGCCTTGATTGGTTTCTGAATGAGATGATGGATAGATCAATAATTGATCATTCACCTTTAGTTGGAGCAGAGACGGTCTAACAATCGCATCCAACGGACTCGTGAAAGCTGACGTTTTCACTTGCCGTTGATGCTCAGCATTAGGCATAGCGCGGAGGTCATTAATAAGAGGAAGTCAATATGGGTTGAAGTAATCAGGAGACACACTGCACCTTACCGGGAGGCTGGGGTATATTTAATAATTTTGTAACAATTTAGTGTTTTGAAAAACGGTAACTGTTTTGCTTTACGAAGAACCAAAATATTAACTTTTATGCCCGAAGGGCATTCAGTATATAGCAGGGGGTGAAGCCCCCTGAAAATAGGCAGGGACTTGGGGTCAGACCTTGATTATAGAATATGCTTGACGAGATTGTAACAATACGTTATTTTAGTCCATTACTATGGCACGACCTTGGAGAA
>JANLHY010000154.1 GCA_024653795.1 Candidatus Brocadiaceae bacterium
AGCCTTGTCCAACGACAAATGAGCCTGAGCGAGAGGGTATGTTTCCAACGTGAGATGAGCCTGGAGGAGCGAAAGTTGGGATCATGGAGGCATGATCGTGACTTTACATACCCAAGGACTGCAAACGTTGGCACAGGTTCGCGCCTTTGTGTCGGGCAGCGAGCCCATCTCGTTTACACTGGAAGATCGCCACGCCGCCTACGACTGGATGGCCGACACGCTCAAGCAATTCGGTTACGCGCGCTGCAAGCGTTCCGACAAGGGTGTGCTGCGGCGTTATCTGCGCAAGGTGACCGGCTTCTCCCGCGCGCAGGTGGCGCGCTGCATCAAGCAATTCACAACTGGTGGCGGGCAAATCAAGGACAGGCGCCGTCTGCCTGCCGTGCCGTTTGTGCGGCGCTATACCGCCGAGGATATCCGCCTGTTGGCGCAGATGGACTCCCTGCATGGCACGCTCTCCGGCACCACCACGCGCAAACTGTGCGAGCGGGCGTTCAAGTTGCATGGGGATGCCAGCTTTGAGCGGCTGGCTGGCATTTCCAACGGCCACCTGTACAACCTGCGAAGCCACAAGGCCTATCAGGCCAGGCGCGGTTCATTCGACAAGACCCGTCCGGCCAAGGTCAACATCGGCGAGCGGCGCAAGCCCTTTCCCAACGGCTGCCCCGGCTATCTGCGCGTGGATAGTGTGCATCAGGGCGATCTGGACGGGATCAAGGGCGTGTATCTCATCAATGCGGTGGACGAGATCACCCAGTTTCAGGCGGTCTTTGCGGTGGAGCATATCAGCGAAGCGTACCTGTTGCCGGTGCTGGAGGCCATGATGGATGCGTTCCCGTTTGTCATTCGCGGATTCCACAGCGACAACGGTTCCGAGTACATCAATCATAAAGTGGCAGAACTGCTAAAAAAGCTGCTCGTCGAGCAGACGAAATCGCGCTCGCGCCAGACCAATGACAATGCGCTGGCAGAAAGCAAAAACGCTTCGACCGTACGCAAATACCTGGGGTACAGCCATATCCCGCAACACTGCGCCAGCCAGGTGAATGCGTTCACCGTCGAGGCGCTGTCGCCTTACCTGAACTTCCACCGACCCTGCCACTTCCCAACAGAATACACAGACAAAAAGGGAAAGATACGCAAGCGTTACCGTTATCTGGATATGATGACTCCCTATGAGAAACTACGCTCATTGCCGGAGGCGGAAAGTTATCTCAAACCGGGAACAACTTTGCAAAAGCTGGATGCAATCGCCGCCAAATGCAGCGATAATGACGCCGCCCAACGCCTCAACGAAGCTCGGACAAAACTCTTTCGATTTATTAACAAAACCCAACAACGCGCCGCCTGAACTACACCTCACAAACCTCCTTCGTTCAGGCTCATGTCTGGATTGGAAAATACT
>JANLHY010000159.1 GCA_024653795.1 Candidatus Brocadiaceae bacterium
CCTGAATTGCATGGTTATTATGCAAGTAATGGGCATTAATAGATAGCTTTCCACCGGTGGGCATTGCCTGGATGGCATTATGGATCAAATTAAAAAATATCTCTTTCATGGCGCCCTCATCAGTGGCGAGTGACGGTAAGTCATTGGGAATTTGACAATGGGTTATGATGTTGTTTTGTTTTGCCTCATGATTGAGTACGACCAGAGTCGAATTAATGACCTCTCCGATCTTGACATTTGCTTTCATCTCGCTGCCCGGTTTTGCAAATTGTAATAATTGATTGACAACCTTGGTCAGCCGGTCGATTTCATCCACGATAATGGCCAGGTCTTCTTGTAACGGGTCATTTTCCCTTAAATCTTCCCTCATAACCTGGACGATAGCTTTTATAGAGCTTAAGGGGTTTTTGACCTCATGCGCTACGCTTGTGGAGAGTCGTCCGAGGCTGGACAGTTTTTCATTTTCATACATCTTTCGTTCAAGCTGGAGCTTTTCCTCGATAATCTTTGATTTTTCTACTGCAGAACCAATGTCATTCGCAATGATCATGAGTTGGTCTAGATTGTCAGAGGCAATTGGCAAGCCTCTCCTGGCCCGTCCGAGGCTTAAAATACCGGTAAGTTTACGGTTCACAAATATCGGGAATATGAAGATAGCATCAAGCAGTCTCATTTCATTGATGATAGATACATCCTTTACCTCGTGTCGATTTAGCACAACAAACTCCCCGTTGGCAAAGAATTGTTTAATATGCTGTGTATTTTGTTGGGTTATGGATTCATATTTTTTATCGCCGATAATTTGAACCCGTTCACTCCCCTTTTCGGAGAAAGGGACAGGCTTGAAAAGGAGGAGGCTGGCAGATATAATGGCTGTGGCTTTTTTGACGGATTCTACCACATATTCGAGCAGTTTTGTGAAGTTAACGAGCGGGTCTGTACTAATGACGTGACTCAATTCGTTTAGTAAATATTCACTGTCCCCCGTGCGAAAAAATAGCAGTTTTCTGAAAAGTCTCTGTATCCTTTCCTTAAGTGTGGGAAACCAGAACACAAGGCTGATGACAAAGACAGATTCCAGTATCTTGGAATTTACAAAATAGTGATGTTCCATGGATTTTGCCAATTTTTTGATTCCAAAATAATAGAGACAAATCAAGATAAGGGTAAGGAATGAATAAAAGGCGCTCCGGCGGAGCACAAATTCCATGTAGTTATATCGATAAACGTAATAGGAGAAAATGATACTTGGGAAGATTGAGGACAACATGGAGCCTAATACAAGATAATCCCCCATATATGCAATCTTATTTCCCCCTAAGAGAAAGGTAAACCCAATAAAGGCAGCGATGGAAATTACTACCCGGTAAATGGCCAGGTGGAACTTCCTTTCCTCTTTCTCTTCAACCATTCTTGCAAGCCATCGTGAGATATTCGCCGCGATAAAGAGCGAGGTTATCAGCCACACTACAAAGGGTTTGATATAAGGTGTTGCGGTTATTCCCAAATGGGTATCTTCTGAAAGAATAAAATTTTTTATAATTACCGAAAAGGGAAAAACGGGAAGGTAAATAGCGACGACAATGAGGTGCTGCAAAAATCTTTTAATCTGAGGTTTGCTTTCAAAAAGGAACAGAACTGCCGTGTGGAGCAGCAGGCTGGGCATAAAACCGATCCCTCCGTAAGAAATCGCATCGGCAATAAGGTCTACGGACTGGATTTTTCGCCCAAACAGGATAAAACTGAAAAGGGAGACGGCATTTCCAAAGTGCCACATAGCCACACTGATGACGAGGAAGAGGAATATGAGTTCGCTCCTCGTTTTCTGTTTTCGCTGCACAATCAAGATGGAAAGGACTATGTG
>JANLHY010000177.1 GCA_024653795.1 Candidatus Brocadiaceae bacterium
CCAAACCGCTTTATCACCTCGTCATAGACGGCAATTGCTTCCTTGCCCTGATTGAGGCTGCCGAGTCTTATGCCCTTGTTGAACAGCGCCCGTGCCACCATATCACGCAATGCGGCATTATCCTTATTTTGTCCTAATAATATGTCTCCAATAACAATAACCAGGTCGTAGCCTTTGAGCGTTTCATTTGAATTATCGGAAAGATCTAGGGCGGCAAACCACATTGCATCCATAAGACCGCGGAGTTGTTTTGATTCCACTGTTTTTATTTCAATTTTGCTGGCTAGTTCGATAGCTTCCCGGTACTGAGAGCGACGCATAGCGTCTCGCACGCTTTCCAACTGGGATTCAATTGTTGAAATTTTCTCAGCGTATATTTCTTTTGCCTTTTTAATTCCATCAATAACGCTTCTGATATAATAAATATCCTCGACATTATCCTGATTGTTCTGTAATAAAGAATGGCTAAGATGTTTGGCAAATAATCCAAGCGGATCTCTGGTAAGTTCCGGGGATTCAAGTGAGAATTTTTGGATGAACTTATCGAGAACCAGATGTGCAGGCAACGCGGTTTGGTCTCTTTCTTTTCCAGAATATTCTTTCGTTTCTGCTGATAAATATGGTTCATTTTGCTTCTTTGAACTACTGGGTTCCTGGGGACTGGGAACCACAAAATTGACTTGCGGATTTGACCTCAACCAATCAGGTAAAGAATCAACCTCAGCTTTTCGATAACAGAACCAGTACACGTTATGACCGAGAGGGCTTTGCAGCCGGCGTTTGAGGGCGGTCATAGTCACATCACCCTCCCAGCCTCCATAGCCAATAACCAGTGGCGAGCGGTCCCACAGGATTCTATCGAGCAAAGAAGCCATTGTCAAAGATGTCTGATCCGAAGGTTGTGAGCGTTCCTTAATTTCACCCAGTAAGTTGCAACAATCGTAAAACCAATAGGTGCCGTGAACATGGATAATTTGAATGTCGTCATGATCTGGATGAATGCGCCCCACCATGCCGGGATGGTCGCAGACAATGTGCGGCTTACCGAATAGCGTCAATGCGCGGGAAAGAAAGTCGTCAAAATTTGGAGTAACCACCAGGTTTGTAATCGTTTTTTCTAACAACAAATGGGCAAGATAAAGGTTTGCATGCGAGAGAGGTTTACCCTCAATCAGTTCCCGCAGATATTCTTGCAGATCCCTCGGTTGCGGATACGCCTGATCAAACCAGTGAGAATATATATCTATGAGTTGTTTTCCTGGCGGTTCTGTTGTTCTTGCGCATTCCTTAGCATCCTTAGCCTTACAATGTTCTACAATTTCTGAAGCAAGGGGAACTGGAGGAAAGGAAATCCCGCCGCCCACCAGGAAGAAAAATGGCGAATGACCTTTTTTATGGACGGCTTTACACGCTCGTAGAATGTGATCTACTGCTGTCTCTAAATCAATCAATGGCATAGGCTTCTCCTTTAATCAAGAATTTTTAGAATTGCATCTCTATAGACCGTAAAATTATTGAGGTTGTTTCTCAATGTTCTTTCCACAATACGTTGCACCTTCCAATCACGCGAATACTCTTCACGGGTAACGGATGAGAACTCTCCCATCTGTTTCAGGTATTCGTCCAACTCCGTGAGTTTTCTGAGGAGGAGAGGCTTATCGACCAAGCTTATATCTCCCTTCGAAGATATCCATCTCTTTCACTATATCCGCTCGTCTACCGTATATATGGCAATATCCACGTCACTGAGAGGAGAAACCCTGCCCCGTGCAAGGCCGCCAAAGAGATATGCAAAAACCACCTTCGGATGTTTATTCAGGTATTCCCGGACATTTGGCAGCAAATGGCTAATATTTTTAGGCAATCCGTCGTATTTTATCATATTTTAATAGTTGTATCTATAAATAATCTCACCCGCACGGCGAAGCCGTGTCTGGTGCAACGTTTTATTAAGCGGGCAATCTTTTTATCATATTTTTTGACGTGCTTCTCATTGCCGCCGGAGCATAGGACTTGCGGCGGCTCAGGCTACAAGTCAGTAACTCCAGTTTTCATGACGTAATGGACTTCTATTCAAATCCTCTTTATAAAATCTCCACTTTGGTAAATACTTATCCATGTAAGCAATAAATCTTTCATTATGGTGTTGTTCCAAAAGGTGCGCCATTTCATGTACAACTACATATTCGACACATTCTTTTGGCTTTTTCGCCAGTTCAAGATTCAACCAGATTCTTTTTGCTTGTATGCTGCAAGTGCCCCACCTGGTTTTCATTTTTTTGACGGCAAACTCAGCCACATTAACCTTTAATTTATTTTCGTATTGAGAAATTATTCCGGGAATAATTTCTTTCAGTCTTTTTCGGTACCATTCATCTACAATTTCTTGTCTTTTTCCGATACCTGTATTTGGCCGTATATACATTTCCATTGTTTCATGCTTTATTACCACTTTTGGCGAAGCGTTATGTTCTATTACTTTTAACAGGTAACGCTTACCCAGGTGGTAATGACTTTCTCTTGTAATATATTCTCTTGGCGCTTCTCTTCCCTGTCTGAGAAACTTGCCTTGTTGTTTCTTTATCCATCTCAATTTTGAAATAGCAAATACCCTGACGGTATCCAAATCCATGCGTAAGGGCGCTGCTATTCTTACCCTACCCGTTGGCGGATAAACGCTCAGGTACACATTTTTAATGTCTTTATGTGCCACATAAATGCAAATATCACCAATCATTATTTGCTGCATCTCAATACTCGCTTTGCTGTTTTATTATAGGGAAAATCAGTTCTACTTCATTTTTATCTTTCAGAATGTCATACAGCGCTTTTTTTATTTCTCTTTCCTTTGCTTCATTACCACGCCAGTCAGCCTTCTTCACATATTTAACAGCTTCATCCATAATAACAGCCAGTTCCTCGTTACCATCGAGGTTATTATATAATGCCCGCCTGGCATTACTTTTTTTAATGCTTTCCGGTAAATCATCTTTTGCAGGATTGCTTACTTTCTTCGCCAATTCAGCTATCTTCTTTAAATATTCTTCATAGCTGACGGCATTGGCTTTTCTTTCCTTTATTATTTCATTCAAGAGTTTCGACATCTCTTCAAAGTAAGCCGGGTCTGTTAAATGTTCTTTGATGATTTTTCGCCGGACATTGTTTTCTATTGTTTCGGCAATCGCTTCTTTGCTGCTCTTTATGCCTTGCGGCAAATTGTTGATTGCATTGGCAATACCCGTGTTCACAATCAAATCTATCAAGGTTTGGTTTTCAAAAGGCGAAATTTTCCGGGGTTCCTCTGCCTGAATGAAGTTATCAATCAGGTGCCGCATATCGGCTTCGTAGGTTTTTAGGTCGAGCGTTTCACCGCTTGCCTTCCTGATTTCTTCCCTCAGAGTCAAATAGAAATCAAGCTGCTTTTTGATGTCTTCTATTTCTTTGTCCGAATATCCGGCTTCTTCCATTTCTCCGGCAATATTGGCATATGCCCTTATCAATGCTACTGTTTGCTTGTATAATGCCGTTCTTTTCACTTCATTGGCTTTGAGGTCGTCTTCATTTTCGGGGTTGCCGCAGAAGTAGCGGATATATGTCAAAGAATCTTTAGGCGGTGCAACAGGTTCACACAATAAGGCCATTTCTTCCAAAGCATTGTCCAACCGTTCTCTGCCTTTTTCCAAACGGTCTTTCAATAGCACATCCACGTCTTCCTTCTGGAAATTATCATAATCCAATTCAGATGTGTAAACGGCTACGGCATTTTCTACTTTTCTGAACAGGTCTTTGTAGTCCACAATGTATCCAAACTCCTTATCATCACTGTCCAGACGGTTGACCCGGCAAATGGCCTGGAATAAGCCGTGATCCTGCATGCTTTTATCTATATACAGATAGGTGCAGGAGGGCGCATCAAAACCAACAAGAAGTTTATCCACCACAACAAGCAGTTTCATGTTGGCCGGTTCTTTTATGAATTTGGATTTGGCCGCATCTTCATATTTTTCAGTGGTTTTGCCGTTAAGCAAGGCAACATAGGTTTTGTAGATGTATTCCTTTTCGGTTTCAGTATTCGCCCCGGTATCTTCGGTAGTTATGTCACGGGTAGAAGGATTGTATGATGTAATGACGGCGCATTTCCCTTTCAGTTCGGTGTTTTGAAAGAGTTCAAAATAGCGGCAGGCTTCGTAAATGCTGCCCGCCACCAGAATAGCATTGCCCATGCCCGAACTTAACCGGGGTTTTACATTAAAATCAAAAACAATGTCGCTGACAATTTTCTCTAATCGGGAACGGGAACTGAGCACCCGCTGCATTGTGCCCCATTTCTTTTTCAGTTCGGATTTTTGAAAGTCGTTCAATCCTTTGGTTTTTGCTTCAAACCACTCGTCTATTCGTTGCTGTGAAGAAATCTTCTGGTCAATATCACGGGCTTCATAAATCAAGTCCCTCACCACTTCATCCTCTACTGCTTCGTTGAATTTGTAGGTATGGATGTATTTGCCAAACACCTCCAGACTTGTCTGTTTGTCCTGTTTTAAGAGCGGGGTTCCGGTAAAACCGATGAAAATGGCGTTCTTCATAATGGCCTTCATTACCTTATGCAGCTTGCCCGACTGGGTGCGGTGGCATTCATCCACAAAAACAAATATTTCGCCTACGGTATTTGTCGGACCGCTCTTTAATTCTTCAATAAACGCATCAAAATTCTCAACGTCTCTCCTGCCAAACTTATGCACCAGCGAACACAATAATCGTGGCAGTGTATTGCCCAACTGTTCCATTAAATCCTTACCGCTTGTGGTCCGCGCCATGCCTTCGCCTGCATCGGTAAACACCCGCTCAATCTGTTTGTCCAGCTCGTCACGGTCGGTGATAATCACCACACGGGCATTGGGGTTGTTCTCCAGAATCCATTTTGCCAGCCACACCATTACCAGGCTTTTGCCGCTCCCCTGTGTGTGCCAGATGATGCCGCCCTCTCGCCTTCTCACATGCTCCTGCGCGGCATTGACGCCGAAATACTGGTGCGTACGGCAGAGCTTTTTCACGCCGCCGTCAAACAGGGTGAAGTTGTAAATAATTTCTAAAAACCGTTCTTTATCACAAAGTTTTAAGAGGTATTTATCCAATAAATTTTCTTCGCTGCCTTCTTCCTTCCATTTCAGAAAGTATTTTTCTGGCGTGCCAATAGTGCCATATCGCAGACCTTCGGTATCATTTCCGGCAAACACAAATTGAATGGTTGAGAAGAAGGATTGAATAAACTCTTTTTGCTGGTTTACGATACTCTGCCTTATGCCGTCTCCGATGGAAACCGTGCTGCGTTTCAGTTCCAGCACACCCAATGCAATGCCGTTTACATACAGCACAATGTCGGGCCGTTTATCATGGTTGCCCTGCGCGGTAACTTCTTCTGCAATGGCAAATTGATTTTTCAGCGGATGCTTCCAGTCAATCAGCGCTACGGTTTCGTAATTCTCTCCAACGTCGGCTTTTACCTTTACACCATAGCGCAAAAGTCCATACACATTTTTGTTGTTCGTGTATAAACTTTCGTTGTAGTTGTTGGCGGCGATGCGCAGTTTATCCAGTGCCTTACCGATCAGTATTTGGCTGTATCCGTTGCGGGTTAAATATTTTCTCAGCAAGTCCTCTTCAATGTTGCTGTTGTTTTCCCGCTCCTCCCAATTACCGAGGTAGGTGTATTTGAGGACATTATTAAACAGCTTAACCACACGGTTTTGGGTTTTTCGTTCGATTTGTCCGACGGCGGATGGCTGCATAATGTAGATTACCCCTCTGTTATTTGATGTTATTTGAACAACTGCATATAGGCAGCAAACACATACATCTTGCCCCGCTTGCCGCCGGTGATTTCTTTCAGTATCCCGAACTGTTCCAAATCTGCAATCAGTTTGTAAGCCGACGCCGGTGATATTCCCGCCGCCTCTCCCACCCTGGCGGCATCAATCATCGGACGTTGATACAAGTAATGGAGAATCTTCTGTGCATTTGCCGTTCTGCTGCCCAGCGACTGTATCTTGCTATCCACCTGCTTTTGCAGCTTGAGGATGTTGTCAAAAGTGGCAATGCTGCTTTTCGCGGTTTCGATAATTCCCACCAGAAAAAACTTGAACCATTGCAGCAGGTCGTTCTTCTCTCTCACCCGCATCAGGTTATCATAATAATGAGTGCGGTTGCGCTCGAAGAAATCCGACAGATACAACACGGGCTGCTTCAATATTCCCTTGCTGACCAGATACAAGGTAATCAGCAACCGCCCCACGCGGCCATTACCGTCCAGGAACGGGTGGATGGTTTCAAACTGGTAATGCACCATGGCAATTTTTAATAGCTCTGGAAAGTACTGGGTATCGTTATACACAAACTGCTCAATATCGCCCATTAACTCCCCGATGGAGGTATGCACCGGCGGCACAAAAACCGCATCGCTGATGGTTGCCCCGCCAATCCAGTTTTGGCTGCGCCGGAATTCACCCGGCTGTTTGTGCTTGCCGCGCACGCCTCGCAGCAAGGTCTTGTGGGTTGCCCGTATCAATCTCGAGGAAAAGGGGAGTGTCTGCAACTTCGCAATCGCCTCATTCATGGCCGCCACATAGTTTTGCACCTCTTCCCAGTCGTCCCTTTTGTCCGGGGCAACGTCCTCCTTCTCCAGAAGGGCCTCCTCCATGTTCGTCTGCGTGCCTTCAATCTTGCTGGATTGAGTGGCCTCCTTCAGTACATGCATACTGATGAACAGGTCAATGTTGGGGATATAGTCCGAATACATATCCAGCCTGCCCAATTCCCGGTCAGCCTGCCCAAGCAACTGAATCAACTCCATGTTGTCCAGCACCCAGGCACGGTTGATTGGATTGGGCTGAAAGCTCTTGTAATGCCCTTGCTGAACATAGCGACCAGACTTGAAGTTTTTCATCAAAGATGCCTCACCTTAAAATTAAAATAACCACGGCTGTTGTTTTAGATTATACATAAAAGCTAAAATAAACCAACTTGTTATTTTAGTTTTTCATACGGTTTGCTCGGCTTTATAATGAACATCAGTTCCTCTCTGAATAATTTCACCACACGGTACTGGGTGAGCCGCTCTGGTCGTCCGATATTATTCATGGGCTTTCCCTTGTATTTTCCAGTAGCCACCTTTTTTGGGTCCAACATGGTGCAGCCTGCCTTCCTTGACCAATTTGGAAGCTGCCCTTTCGACAGCGCTTAAAGACTTTCCTGTTCTTTCGGCCACTTCGGCAAGTGTCATTCCCGTATGGGAGCTTAATATATGTAAAATGAGATCAGGAGTTTTTGATGTTTCTACCTGCGTTTCTACCTGCGTTTTACCTTCGATGTCGGCCTGAAAAATTATCATTAATCCTGCACAATCATAATTGATCTCCGGGGCAGGGACACCAGCCAGTTTACACTCATTATTTATTTTTTCTATTCCCCGCCCCCAGGCTTCAATGTAACCAGCCCGGAAAAATGCAGAGGCTACGAGCGGGTTATAAGGGATGGAAGGATGTTTTTTCTGTAACAATTCTAACGACAACCCATCGGGCAGACGGCCTGCATTCCAAAAAATAATTTTGTCTTCGTAAACACTGATCTGCACGGGATTGCCGCTGCTGTAATCCTTATGGACGACGGCATTGAGCAGGGCTTCCCGCAATGCAAAAGCAAACGATTTATTTTTTATAAAATTCTCTTTCATTTTCAATTATCAATTATCAATTAGCCTCGTTTTTCCAGTCAAGAGTTCCTGCATCATCCCCTGTTTTATCTGCCGGTATTTTGCCAGCGTTTGCTCCAACTTTTCAATCTCTGCATCCATGTCGGTGAGGATTTGGGCGATGGCGGTTTGCTCGGCAATAGAATTGACAATGGATAATTGAAAATTGAGAATTTGATTTGAATTAGCTGAGGTAAAAGTACTTCCTTGTTCAATAATTTTCCATTTTGTTTCATTATAAATGAGCAAGTGAAAAAGATAATTCCTATCAATGTTCTTTGGCTTTAGTGAACAAACGCCTCTTCCAATGCAGGAGTTTTCTGAAGCAATTCCAATCGCACCAACTGGTGCTCGTACGGTCATTATTAAATCACCTTCGTCGCAGGTTTTGGTGATTTGAGTTGTCCAAATTCTTTTTATGCTTTTTCTATTTTCAATGTCTGCGTTGCCTTGAATTAAAGGAACACCAATTTGTCTACTGTTGTAGTTTTTTGAATCTGGAGATTGCCCCATATTTATCTCAGCAATCTCCCCCAGCTTCTTCACTTCCCACACCCCGCTAAACCCCGGCAGGCGTTTTTTGCCGGTGAGAAGCTCCTGCATAGCCCCTTGTTTGATGTTCCGCTTTTTGGCAATGAGTTTTTCGAGGCTGCTAATGAGCGCATCGGCATCGCTTAAGGCGGCGGCAATGGCGGTTTGTTCGGCTTTGGTGGGAAGAGGGATTTTGAATGATCGGATTTGACCGAAGTTTAACCCCTGTCTATTACCCCCTGTCTGAAAGCTATCAATCTGTTTTTGCCCTACTTTTGACAACAGGATAAAATTCAGAAAGTGCGGATTAAGTTTATCATTTACAGTTCGAATGATACAAACATGCTGATTGACATTTCCGCCTTCTACTCTACTATCAGCGACCGCACTGCGCCCAATTGACGCTCCGGTGATATTTAAGAACACATCATTATCCAAGATTTCGGTAGCCCTAAAAGTTTCGTGAATAGTGTCATCTATAAAGGCAATGTCATCCATCAGCAAGTGTCCCCAACCTACGTTCTGACTTCTCAAGAATGGGCGCCCTTCCTTCATGTAAACTCGCTCGCCACCTGTTGGTGTAATGCCGCTCCCGACTTTAATGGTCATTTCTCCAAGACACACAACTTCCCAATCTTCCGGAATCACCCCAGCCTCGGTCTGTTTGTACCCTTTGGCTATGTTACTCATCACTGCCCCCCGAAAACTCTGCTTCAATTTCTTCAATGCTCGGCAGGCTGGACTTGAGGTTTTCAGGGAGTAAGTGGGTAAGCTGATATTCCGAAACGCCAATGGGTTTGTGAATATCACTTAGGGCATATTCCGCCACCACCTTGTCTCTGTTTTTGCAAAGCAGAATCCCGATAGTGGGCTGGTCTCCATCTTTGCGGAGTTGTTCATCTATTGCCTTGATATAAAAGTTGAGTTTGCCTGCATGTTCCGGTTCAAAGTCTGCGGTTTTCAGTTCAATGACTACATAACAGTGAAGCCGGGTATGATAGAAAAGGAGGTCAATAAAAAAGTCTCTTTCACCAACCTGCAGGGGAACCTGTCTGCCGATGTAGGCGAATCCCGCTCCCAGTTCCAGCAGGAAATGGGTGATATGTTCCACAAGCCCTTTTTCTAATTCCCGCTCATTATAATCTTTGCTCATGCTCAGAAAGTCAAAAATATAGGGATCTTTGAGCGTCTGGAGGGCAAGGTCGGACTGCGGCTTCGGGAGCGCGGCAGTAAAGTTGCTGATTGATTTCCCTTCCCGACGGTATAAACCGCTTTCTATCTGATGCACCAAAACACTGCGGCTCCAGTTGTGGGCAATGGTGTTGCTTACATAATAAAGAGCTTCTTTCATGTTTTTACACTTGGAGATAATGGCAATATTGTGTCCCCAGGGAATTTGGGTAATTTGCGAAACAGCTTGTTTCACAAATTGGGCAGCCGGCTGTTTCCCAATTTGGCCAACAGCTTGTTGGCTGAACTCGTTTTCTAATTGGGCAACAAGCTGTTGCCCAATTACAGGGCTTCCTATTTGCGAATCAGAAGAATAAAAAAGATACCATTGCCGTGCATATTTCAGGTTTCTGACAGAAAACCCTTTCATATCCGGAAATTCAGCCATTAAATCAGCACTGAGCTGACTCAAAAAGCCATCGCCCCAGTTGGTGGTGGATTGCTTTTGCACAATATCAGTCCCCAGTTCCCAGTAAAATGTCAGCAGTTCTTTATTAACAGCAAGGGCTGCTTTTATTTGAATGCTGCGGACTTTCGATTTGAGATCGGCAAGCCAGTTTTTATACTGAATATCGGTCTGTAGTTTCTTCATTTCCAACAAACCCCATATTTTTCAGGTGCATATGTACCTTTTTTTCCAACACATCCACTTCGTTAGTCAACGCAGGTAGCGGTATTACATACCGTTCCGCCAGTTCTTTAATGCGCCCGGTAAGCCGCTGACTGATGCGCTCCATTTCGGTTTTTATGTCTCTTTCAAGAGTAGCCATCCATTTGTCCTCTACAACTAAAGTTTTTATTTCGGATTCGGTAATGGCTTTGTATTTGTCTAATACCTTTTTCTCCAGAACGGCCAGTGCTTCTTTAATTTTTCTGCCGCTTTCGGCTTCCTGTTCTGCAAGTTTCAAATAGTTTTGCAATACTTTCAACTCATCCGCCGCTTCCCTGTCGTCTTGGATCTCTTTCAGACGTTTTTGCACACTGGCTTTGTTAATTTTGTCCTTGTCGTTTTTCGCATCTGCCATTAACCCTTCTTCGCCGCCGTGTTCTTCTTCCACCTCTTCCATTTGTCGGGCAATCGCATCACTGCCGGCTTTCAGCTTCTCGATGTCTCTTTGTTCCGATGCAAAATAGCGGGCAATGATAAGCCCTTTGGGTATGAGGCGGCCTTCCCATTCTTTCTTCTTTTCCTGTCTTTCGATTTCCCTGCCTGCTTCCCACCCGTCGCAGACAAGGGCATACACATCGTCCTGCATGGTTTCAGACCAGTAAACCATAAGGCGCTGGTACACATCGTATTTATCAATCAGCCTTAAGTTGGAGAAGGCTTGCAGTAAATCTTCCGATATTTCGTGTATCAGTTTTTTGGGCTTATCATCAACAGCGATGCCTTTCAGTTTTGGCATGGTTTTGTTTTTCCATTGGCTGAATACGGTAATTACCTTTTTGCTGTAAGCCGTAAACTCCGGGTGAGAAAAAATGGCAGGTTTTACGGCATCATGAGTAATAAGCAGTTTGCCGTAATTGGCTCTGCTGCCTGCCGTGAATAATGTTTTTCTTAAGGTCGGGTAAACTTCCCAATACGGGTGCAACGCGTTAATATCGGGATTGGGAATATCACCCAGCAAATGCGCTTCAATGTCCTGAATGTCTTCTGCTTCCTGGCTGTCGATGTAGCGGGGAATGTTGAGGTTGAACTCATTGGCTTCAATCTCCATTACCGGCACCATGCGGCTGTATTTTTCAATTTCCAGTTGCTTGTTGAATACATCCACTATCTTGTGTATATCCTGCTCGCGCAGACGGTTTTTGTTACCGTCTTTTTCATAGCCCTTGCTACCATCGATCATAAAAATGCCTTTGCGGTTTTCGGCGTTTTCTTTATCCAGTACAATAATACAGGCGGGAATGCCAGTGCCGTAAAACAGATTGACAGGCAGGCCGATAATGCCTTTGATGTAACCCCTGTGGATGATATTGGTTCGGATTTCTGCTTCTGCATTGCCGCGGAACAGCACCCCATGCGGCAAAATAACCGCGCCCTTTCCCTTGCTTTTGAGTGACCGGATAATGTGTAACAAAAAAGCATAATCGCCGTTTTTGGCTGGCGGTATGCCGTAATCCCTGAAACGGCCATATATGTCATTCGACGCATCCACGCCATTGCTCCATGATTTGAAAGAGAAAGGCGGATTGGCTACCGCAAAGTCAAAGGTCTTAAGCCTGCTGTTGGCATCTAATAACAGCGGATTGGAGAGGGTGTTTCCCTGTTTGATTTCAGCAGTAGGGTTATTGTGTAGAATCATGTTCATACGGGCAAGGGCGGCAGTAGCCACATCCATTTCCTGCCCGTAAATAGACATACCCGCTTCAGATTCATCAGCTACTTTGAGCAGCAAAGAGCCCGAACCGCAAGTGGGGTCGTAACCCGTGGTGGAGGGCTTGGTTTTGGCATTGATGCCGATAATCTTTGCTATAATACGGCTTACTTCGGCGGGTGTATAGAACTGTCCTTTGCTTTTTCCGCTTTCGGTGGCAAAGTGCCGCATCAGGTATTCATAGGCATCGCCTAAGATATCATCGCCTTCAGCACGGTTTTTACTGAAATCCAGGGCAGGATTTTCAAAAATACCAATAAGACGGGTAAGGCGGTCAACCATCTCTTTGCCGCTGCCCAGCTTGTCTGCGTTGTTAAAATCAGCCACATCAATGGTGCCGGTGAGCTTGTTGGCTTCGGCAATTTTCCCGATGATTCTCTTGTTAATATCATCGCCAATGGTGGGCTTGCCTTTAAGGGCAACCATGTCGTTAAAGCTGGCGCCTTGGGGCACGGTAATGGGCGCATAGGGCACACCGGCATATTTGTCGGAGATGTATTTGATGAACAAAAGCACCAACACATAGTCTTTGTATTGCGAGGCATCCATGCCGCCCCGGAGTTCATCGCAGCTTGCCCAAAGGGAGTTGTATAGTTCGGATTTTTTTATGGCCATTCTTCCATATTCTTAATTATTTCATCGGCAAACTCGGAACACTTAACTAATTTAGCGCCCTTCATCTGACGTTCGAGATCATACGTAACGGTCTTCTTCTGAATGGTCTTTCCCAATGCCTTCACAATCATACCCGCCGCCTCATCCCATCCCAAATGCTCAAACATCATTACCCCTGATAAAATAACTGAACCCGGATTAACCATATCTTTTCCCGCATATTTGGGGGCAGTACCATGCGTGGCTTCAAAGACGGCCGCCTTATCGCCAATATTTGCCCCAGGGGCCATACCTAAACCACCGACCTGGGCGGCACAGGCATCGGAGATATAATCACCGTTAAGATTAGGTGTGGCAATCACGTCGTATTCCTCGGGTCTCAGGAGCACCTGCTGGAACATGGCATCGGCAATCCTGTCCTTTATAACAACCTTGTCTTTTGGGGCAACACCATTATACTTCTTCTGAACATCCTCTTCTGTAACAGTAAATTTAGGAAACTCCTCTCTTGCTACCTCATAGCCCCACTCACGGAAAGCGCCCTCAGTAAATTTCATAATATTTCCTTTATGCATGAGGGTCACACTCTTTTTCCCTTTATCAATGGCATACTGGATGGCGCGTCTTACCAGTCTTTTTGAGCCAAATACACTCATGGGTTTGATGCCAATACCTGAATCCTTTCTGACCTTTTTCCCAAATTCCTTTTCAAGAAATGCGATGAGTTTCTTTGCTTCGGTGGATCCTTTCTTATATTCAATCCCTGCATATACATCCTCCGTATTTTCCCGAAAAATGACAACATTCAATTTTTCTGGAGATTTTACAGGACTAGGCACACCGTCAAAATAACGCACAGGTCGAACGCAGGCATACAAGTCAAGTTCATGCCTTAGGGTTACGTTAAGACTCCTGATACCGCCGCCGACAGGCGTTGTAAGCGGCCCCTTGATGGCTACTTTATATTTCTTAATGGCATCGAGGGTCTTTTGTGGAAGCCATTCGCCATACTCATTAAAGGCGTATTCACCGGCAAAAATTTCCTTCCAACAAATACGCTTTTTGTTTTTATAAGCCTTACTTACCGCAGCATCAAATACACGAACAGATGCATTCCAGATATCCGGACCAGTGCCATCGCCCTTGATAAATGGAATAATCGGGTCATTAGGGACAACTAGACGATTCTTTTCTATTTTTATCGCTGTGCCACGATTTTCAATCTTCTTCTCTTTCGGCAACGCTATTACCTCCTCTTGGATTTTCCTTGTTATACTACCTGTATGAAGGCCTGATTTCAACTCTAAAATTAAGTGTCCGACTGCAATTATTAGGTGATAATTATTAACCTGTTTTTGACTGTATAATTTATACATTTTATTTTATACTTAAGACATGAAAACAACAAAATGGCCGGTCAAAGATTTTATCATACCTGAAGCCATATCCTCTATCCGGGATGCCGTCGAAAAGACGAGGGGAAACGAGGTATTCTTTGTGGGCAGACTCAATGACGATCACCTGGTTGCAGACGTCGATGTTTATGCCATGGGAAATAAGCACGCCGTGCCTGCTATTATTAAAGAGGCAAAATATGGGGACGTCATTATCCACAATCACCCGGATGGTATCCTGGACCCATCCGATGCAGATCTCGATATAGCCTCATATATAGGCTCTCAGGGGGTTGGATGCTACATTGTAGACAACAATGTGGAGTACTTATACCCAGTAGTAAAGGCGTCGAAAAAGCGGACGTATGAAGGGTTAAACTTCGAAGAACTCTCTGCACATTTTTTATCCGGCGGTAGTTTTGCAAAGTATTTACACCAGTATGAATATCGAAAGCCACAGGTCGAGATGTTGAAGTCGGTGGTCAATGCCTTTAATGAGGATAAAATCGCCATAATTGAGGCAGGAACTGGCACGGGAAAATCCCTGGCATATCTTGTCCCCGCCGTGTGCTGGAGCATAAAGAACCAGGAACGGGTGGTTGTTTCCACCCACACAATAAACCTTCAGGAACAATTAATTGAAAAGGACATCCCTATACTAAAGAAGTGTTGCGGCCTGAATTTTAAGAGCGTACTGGTAAAAGGCAGAAATAATTATATATGCCTTCGGAAAGTTTATAATTTGCGTACTGAGGGTGGCACGTTGATTGAGGATAAGGACAGAAAGCAATTAAACGACCTGCTGGAGTGGGCTGTAAAAACGCGTGACGGGAGCAAGGCAGACCTGAATTTAGTGCCGCAGGACGATGTCTGGGAGGCCATACAGTCAGAGGCCGATCAGTGCACTCGATTGAAGTGCCGATTTTATGACGATTGCTTTTTTTATATTGCGCGCCGAAATGCGGCCAGCGCCGACGTGCTGGTGGTTAACCATTATCTCTTGATGGCCGATCTGGTATTACGTAAGGAAATGAAGGGTTATGATACGGTAGCCATTTTGCCGCCTTTCAAGAAAATTATCATCGACGAGGCACACCGCCTCGAAGCAGTGGCAACGGCAAATCTGGGTTACATAATTTCGAAATTAAGGATAATGAAGCTGTTGGGAAGGTTGATAAATCTAAAGGATGACAGAAAAGGTCTTTTGCAGTACCTCAAAAATAAGCTCAAAGACCTGAGTTCGATCCACGATAAATCTATCGCAACGAAGATTACCAATATGATTAATACGGAAATTCTGGATGCACGACAGCGTCTTTACGAAACCGTCCAGGTGATTTTTGATGATATTTCCAATACCGTCAGTAATTATGTCGTTAGTGAAGGATTGCAGAAAAACAGGGATGAAGAAATAAAATTGCGGGTTACTACAAGCTTCATTTCTACAGACCTGTGGCAGGACGTTATTGAGACCGGACTCAAGGCATTAAGCGTAGATATCCTGAAATTCGCATCGCTCATAAAGTTGTTGGAGGATGAAATTGGGAGATTGTCAAAAACTTCGCTGGACGTGCTGTCGTCCGTGTTGATAGATATCGTATCATGCAAAATGCGTTTAAGGCTGGCGGCGAACGACCTCGCATTTTTTATTACTGCGGACGAAAAGTCGTGCAAGTGGATGGAGGTTAAAAGGTATAGAGAAAACCCTGCTGTGAGATTTTGCGCTGCGCCGCTTTCTGTTTCTGAAGATTTGAAGACATGCCTTTACGACAATTATAATACGATAATATTGACATCGGCTACTTTAGCAATCAATAAGAACTTTAAGTTTTTCAAGGATGATATTGGCCTGCATCAAATTCCTGAGAGCCGCCTGTCCGAATTGATCCTGGATTCTCCGTTTGATTTTAAAAAGCAAGTCATTATTGGCATTCCAACAGATATTTCCGAACCTAACGAATCCGGCTATACTTCTGCCCTCGAAGAGAATATCTTGAAGACCGTAGAAATTACAGAAGGCCGGGCATTAATTCTTTTTACGTCGTATAGCCTTCTCGACAATCTTTATAAAAAATTAGAACCACGAATAACACAACTGGGCTATACCTGTTTAAAGCAGGGCATGGATAATCGCCATAGCCTCCTCGAAACCTTCAAGAAAGATAAAACTTCCGTTCTTTTTGCTACGGATAGTTTTTGGGAAGGGATTGATGTCAAAGGAGATGCCCTGGAATGTGTTATTCTAACCCGATTGCCCTTTAAAGTACCTACAGAACCTATCATTGAGGCACGGGCAGAAGCCATTGAGAGGGCTGGAGGTGATGCCTTTTATGACTATTCAGTACCTATGGCGGTGATTAAATTCAAGCAGGGCTTCGGACGGCTCATACGCAGCCGTGACGACAGGGGCGTAGTGATTATCTTCGATAGTCGGGTGGCAACCAAGAGGTACGGAAAAATATTTCTCCAGTCGCTTCCAGACGCAAGGTGTATTAAGGATAAGAAAGAGGTTGTTTTTCGTGAAATGGTGAAGTTCCTAGCTTGATTGTATAGGAATTTTCATTTTAGTTAAGCGGATCAGGAGATAGTGGATATAAAAATCCCCCTTAATAAAGGGGGCTAGGGGGTTGTAGAATAACACCGGGAAAAACACAACCCCCTGATTCCCCCTTTTTTAAGGGGGATTAACTCGACCGTATAGGAATTTTCATTTTGTTTGAGCGGTTTTCTGGGTGGCACGGACAAACTCTGTTTGTCCGTGCATAGGAAACGATTCCTGACATTTTATAAGTGTCACTTTATCGCATAAATTTCCTTTTTTATCCGTTATCGCTGAATTAAAGTATCTAATTAAGTGCTTATCAAAAATATTTTGATATTTCCCCGTTTTCACGAGGACAAGTTTAGCAAAAAACGTAGCGCCGATCCCTTGTGGTCGGCACTTGGCGGGGGATAAACCACCCGCGCTACGCATTCCGACCCGTTCGGGTTAGGAGTTAATCGTATGAAAACAAATGTAAAAATAGCCATTATTGGCGCTATAGCAACTGTTCTGGCTGCCGTTATTCCTGTTGTAATTTCCAGCGTATATCGCGAACCTGACAAAAAAGAAGATTCAAACAAATCTATTCAACAACAAGATACGAAAGAAATATATATTAACAATAGCCAGAACGTTGTTACCGGAGAAATTAATGCCAAAGGCGATGTAATCGTTGGAGGCGCCAAGATAACAAATATATATTCGTCTTTAGATTACCAACAGTTGCAAAAGGGAATTGAAGAATTAGAACAGGATTTAAAAGATATTCCACTTGATAAAACAGTAAGCCGGCTCAATAAAAGCAAAAAATTGGAGGAAAAACGAAGGCAATTGCAGGATTTCAAGCAGGAGGTGCTTCGGCTCGCCGGGACGTTTGGTAAAATCGAAATCAATACCGAACGTCTCAAACAAGCACAGCAGTATTTTACACAAGGGAAATTCCGTGCGGCGGATGCCGTCCTGAAGGCGGAGGAACTGAGTCACGATCAGGAACACCTCCTGAATGCAAAAGAAAGCAAGTACCGTGAAGTGGAAGAACTCAATAAACAACTACTCGGTAATGCCAATGAATTCTTGATTAAGGCGCAGATAACGGCAACAAACTTTAATAATCCCAATCGCTTCCAGGATACCTGTCGCTTTTATGAACAATCCATACGCAGTTATACGTATTTTGATAACCTATTTCAATATGCCTATTTTCTCCAACAGCAGAATCAGCACAATGAAGCCGAACGTTATTACCAGGAGGCGATGAAAAGATTTGGAAGGGAATTAGATGCCCCAACACGTGCCACTACGCTCAACAATTTGGGTATTTTGCAATCCGATAAGAACGAATTTGAAGATGCCCTGAAGTCGTACAAGGAGGCGCTGGAGATTTACAGGAAATTATCCCAGGCAAACCGACAGATTTACTTACCAGATGTTGCCATAACACTTAACAATTTGGGTAATTTGCAATGGAAAAAGAACGAATTTGAAGACGCCATAAAGTCGTACAAGGAGGCGCTTGAGATTAGAAGAATATTAGTCCAGTCAGATCCAAAGAGTTACTTACCCTATATTGCCGAGACGCTCAACAATTTGGGTAATTTGCAATCCGATAAGAACGAATTTGAAGATGCCCTGAAGTCATACAAGGAGGCGCTGGAGATTAGAAGGAAATTAGCCCTGGCAAATCCTCAGACTTACCTGCCTTATGTTGCCACGACGCTCAACAATTTGGGTAATTTGCAATACAAAAAGAACGAATTTGAAGACGCACTGAAGTTCTGCAAGGAGGCGCTGGAGATTAGAAGGAAATTAGCCCAAGCAAACCCTCAGACTTACTTACCCGATGTTGCCGGGACGCTCAACAATTTGGGTAATTTGCAATCAAAAAAGAACGAATTTGAAGATGCGCTGAAGTCATACAAGGAGGCGTTAGAAATTTACAGGAAATTAGCCCAGGTAAACCCTCAGACTTACCTGCCTTATGTTTCCACAACGCTCAACAATTTGGGTGCTTTGCAATCCGATAAGAACGAATTTGACGATACCCTGAAGTCGTACAAGGAGGCGCTGGAGATTAGAAGGAAATTAGCCCTGTCAAACCCACAGGCTTACTTGCCCGATGTTGCCGGGACGCTCAACAATTTGGGTAATTTACAATGGAAAAAGAACGAATTTGACGATGCCCTAAAGTCATACAAGGAGGCGCTGGAGATTAGAAGGAAATTAGCCCAGACAAACCCACAGACATACTTACCCGATGTTGCCATGACGCTCAACAATTTGGGTAATTTACAATGGAAAAAGAACGAATTTGACGATGCCCTGAAGTCGTACAAGGAGGCGTTGGAGATTAGAAGGAAATTAGCCCAGTCAAATCCACAGACATACTTACCCGATGTTGCCATGACGCTCATTAATCTGAGTATTTTTTATCAGAAGTGCCAGACTGATAGAGATGTATCTGTCCAATATGCAACAGAGGCGTTAGAAATATTAACTCCGTTTCTTGAACGTGTTCCTTATACCCAACAATATGCACAACGCGCACGGCAAATACTTCAATATTGGGGAGTGGATATTGAAAAAATATTAGCAGAAGAAGATAAATAATTCAATATATAGGAATTCAATCTCTTATAATTCCCCTCTAAAAAGAGGGGATAAAGGGGTGTGTAGATAATGCCATAACACACCCCCGTCCCCTCTTTTTAGAGGGGAGATTTAAAGTCGCGGCCAAAGGTAGCCTAATTTAATTGTATAGGAATTTTCATTTTATTCATACGGTTTTTGAGACGGTGTTGGTAGGACAAGCGTCCCGCTTGTCCTGTATCCGTTTGTTGCTTTTGATTTGGTCAACAGAGACGGTTGACCTACCAAATTCGTCTAACTTGAGATAGAGGAGGTAATAGGTCATGAAGATTTTTTTGACAGGCGGTACGGGTTTCGTTGGGAAACGAATACTCCAGGATTTGCTCGAAAACAATTATCAGGTCAGATGTCTCGCCCGAAAAGGTTCCGAACAAAAGATTTCACACTATAAAAATCCTGTCCTCGTGAAAACGGGGATTGATATCGTGAACGGTGACATTACCGACGCTGCAAGTTTAGACGGCAAATTAGCTGGATGCGATGCCGTGATTAACCTTGTGGGCATTATCAGGGAGTTTCGTGGAAAGGGAATTACCTTTGAGAAGCTGCACTACGAGGGAACGGCGAATCTTGTCAAGGCTGCGTGGTCACAGAAGGTAAGGCGATTCATACAAATGAGTGCGTTAGGGGCACGACCTGATGGTAAAACACAATATCAACAAACCAAGTTTCGTGCTGAAGAGTGCGTAAGGACAAGCGGTCTTGATTATACGATCTTTCGTCCGTCCATTATATTTGGTTCAGGGGATAAATTCGTCAACCTGTTTGCCAATATGCTCAAGATTCAACAATTTGTGCCTGTTGTGGGTAACGGAAGGTATCAGATGCAACCAGTGGCTGTAGAAAATGTTTCGATGGGTTTTGTAAAATCGATTGAGCGAAAAGATACCACGGGCAAAACTTTCGATGTGGGAGGACCGGGAAAAATTGAATTTAATCAAATCATTGATATCATTGGTGACGCCATATGCGCACCGCCGCATAAGATTCACATTCCTGCGTTCATCATGAGTACCATATCTGGAATGTTAGATTGGCTGCCATTCTTCCCCATCACGAAGGATCAAATCACCATGCTTCTGGAAGGTAATGTTTGTGACGAAATGCCTTTTTTCAAGCACTTTGACATCAAACCCATCGGTTTCAAAGAAGGAATATCCAAATACCTTTTAGCCTGAAATTAGCAAAATCAAATTTCAGATAAAATACCAGGCAAATTTATGGCGTTTTTTATTGAAAATCCCCTGTCGAGGCGACGGTTTTGACAAGGGATTTCCAGGAAAATAATGCACATGCATGGATTTCTACACCTTGTTTTTATTCCTTGATGATCCGCAAAAATTATCTGCATCTTTTCTCCTAAAAACTATGATCTGGTTTATGAACTCTTCGATGACCTGTCTGCGTGCGACGTACAGGCGGATGGTTGGTCAGGTTACGATGAATTCTGTATGTCGCCAAATTAAACCTTTCCTTTGATTTTTAATTTTGCTGAAAAAATTAAAAAAAGCTTGCAATTTTCTTCATTTTTGTTTTACTGTTATTCTTGATATTACTGAAGTTGGAGGACTTGAGCAGGAGTATATTGTGCTTTGTTATCAAATAAGATTTTGCGCTTGCCTAACAATACTTTCGGTAGAACTTTGACGATCGGTTAAAAGGTCTGAAGGTCGTATAGAAGTGAGCGTTGAGAATTTCGCATAAATCATATTTATCACACAGAAAGGGGGAATTATGAAAAAAGTGTATAAAATTAATTCTTACGCACGTCTCACGGCCATGTGGTTAATTTCACAAACCAAAATAGAAGGAGGTAATTAATATGAGAAAGCAATTGTTACATACATACATACATACATACATACATACATACATACATACATACATACATACATACATACATACATAAACTAACCCTCTCTTTTTTATTTGTTCCAATTCTCTTTATCTCAGCACTCTTTTCCCTCTGCCTGATAAGTTCCCCTGCATTGGCAGGGTGGCAGATTGAGACCGTTGACACAGGGCCTGTGAGCGAGTCCACCTCCCTTGCCTTTGACGCGTCAGGTAAACCGGCTATATCGTATGTTGGTCCTGATAACCTCAAGTACGCCCACTTTAACGGCAGCTTATGGGATATAACCACTGTTGACGAAGGGGCTATGGACGACATGTGTTGCACCTCTCTTGCCTTTCACCCCCTATCGGGTAAACCGGCTATATCATATTATGATTTGGGCGACAGTGTCCTCAAGTATGCCTCCTTTAACGGCGCTGCATGGGTCATAACTCCCGTTGATTCCATTGACTCCGCATCAATAAGGGAAGAGGACGGGGCTACTTCGCTTGCCTTTGACACATCGGGTAGACCGGCTATAGCATATAGTGATGATGGCGACGTTCACAATGGCATCCTCAAGTATGCCCACTTTAACGGCGCCACATGGGATATAACCAGTATTGACCCTGGAGGGTGTGTGGGCGAGAGTGTCTCCCTTGCCTTTGACCCAGTATCGGGCAACCCGTCTATATCTTATATCGCTGATTGTGAGGGTATTGGTTCCGACACTGACCATCTCAAGTATGCCCACTTTAACGGTACTGCATGGGATATAACTACTGTTGACTCCAGAGGTGATGGTAGTATGGATGAGTCCTCCTCACTTGCCTTTGATTCATCAGGTAACCCTGCTATAGCATATGCTAGGGGTATTTCCGAAGATGATAGTAATATTAAGTATGCTCACTTTAACGGGGCTACATGGGACATAACCACCGTTGATTCTAAAGGTTCTGTGGGAGGAGAGAGCTCCCTGGCCTTTGATTCATCAGGTAACCCTGCTATAGCATATGAGGAGGAGATTTCCTGTGTGGAAATTAATGAGGAGGAGATTTGTGATGTCAATATTAAGTATGCCCACTTTAACGGCACTACATGGGACATAACCACCATTGATGCGGGTTCGGGACCATCCCTTGCCTTTGACGCAGACGGTAGACCGGCTATAGCATATAGTGATTTGGGCAACTACGACCTTAAGTTTGCCCGCTTTGTGCCGTGTCAGTGTGATGCTGGTAGTCCTATGGGATGTATATCTGGCACCGTGACAAAGGTCGGCACTGGAAAACCTCTTGCAGGAAAGACCGTAACATTAAGGAGGATGTCTCCAAAGCCAAGGATAACACTGAATGCTACAACAGGTAGCGATGGCTGTTATAGTTTCATTGACCTTGTAAATGGAACATACAAAATAAAGGTAAGTAGTTGTAAAGGCGGCGGGAGTAAAACCAAGAAAATCACTGGCGGTGGAAAGGTAAACAATGTAAACTTTCGGTGCAGGTAAATAACAGGTAATAGGTGATGGGCGATAGGCGTTACTTTGCGTCTTTGCGAGAAATATATGTTTCACGCTAAGGCGCAAAGGGCGCAAGGGATCGCCATGTCCGCCCACCTCCCCCGAAGGTGTTAAATTTATTGTATAGGGATTTTCATTTTTTTAATGCGGGTTTGCGGGTGTGTCGTGGCTGGTTCAATCTTGCAGATTGAACCAAATATTTTGAACCGGGCTATGGGCTTTAAATGAATATCAGCCATGGAAAAGCCAAATGTTTAGGTTCAACCGAGGACGATTGAACCAGCGAAGAAATCCCCCTTAGAAAAGGGGGCGAGGGGGTTGTAAACTTGTCCTCGTGAAAACGGGGATAGCCCGGAAAAAACACAACCCCCTGAATCCCCCTTTGTTAAGGGGGACTTAAACGGAATAACT
>JANLHY010000181.1 GCA_024653795.1 Candidatus Brocadiaceae bacterium
TGAACAGTGGTTCTTCCGTATCAGTCAGTATGCCCAGAAACTGCTGGATGATATTGTTCTCCTGGACGGCTGGCCTGAACGGGTGAAGACCATGCAGGCTAACTGGATCGGCCGGAGTGAGGGCGCCAGCATCAATTTTACATTAGAAGATTCAGGCAAGATATTGCCCTGTTTTACCACGCGTCCTGACACGCTCTATGGGGTGACCTTTGTTTCCCTGGCGCCTGAGCATCCGATTATCGGTGAATTAATTTCCGGTTCTCCGCAGGAAAAGGCCGTGATGGACTTTGTAGAAAGGGCGCGCAACCAGGGTATGGTGGAACGCACGGCCGAAGGGACAGAGAAGGAAGGTATATTTACGGGCAAGTACGTTGTCAATCCTGTCAATAACAGCAAGGTTCCCATCTGGGTAGCCAACTATGTCCTCATGGAATACGGGACTGGGGCAGTTATGGGTGTACCTGCTCATGACCAGCGGGACTTCCTGTTTGCCAGGAAATATAAGCTGCCGATTCAGGTTGTTATTCAGCCTAAAGATACCGAACTGAAAGCAGACACTATGAAGGAGGCGTATGTCGGTGACGGCGTACAGGTCAATTCAGATATTTTTAATGGCATGCCCAACACAGATGCAATCCGAAAGATTACTGAATATCTTGAATCAAAAGGTCTGGGCGCAAAGGCAGTGACTTATCGATTGAGGGACTGGCTCATTTCCAGACAGCGTTACTGGGGAGCGCCAATTCCCATTATTTATTGTGAAAAGTGTGGCACGTTACCTGTGCCCGAATTGCAGCTTCCTGTAGTGTTGCCAGAAAAAGTAGAATTTAAGCCGCACGGCATGAGTCCACTGGCAGAAGTGGATTCATTTAACAATACGAACTGCCCCAGGTGTTCCGGTATGGCCGGGCGTGAGATGGATACCATGGATACATTTGTAGACTCAAGCTGGTATTTCCTGCGATATCTTTCACCAAAGGATAATAATCAACCTTTCATTACGGAGAAGGTTAATAAGTGGTTGCCCGTAGACCAGTACATTGGCGGTGTAGAACATGCCATCCTTCATTTACTCTATTCACGTTTCATTACCAGGGTTCTTTACGACCTCGGTTATATCAATTTTAAAGAACCCTTCAAACATCTCTTTACGCAGGGTATGATCATCAAGGATGGGGCCAAGATGTCCAAATCCAGAGGTAATGTCGTGAGTCCTGATATCCTCATTGACAAATATGGGGCAGATACGCAGCGTCTTTATATCCTTTTTATCGGCCCTCCCCAAAAGGATGCCGAGTGGAATGACCGCGGAGTGATTGGCGCTCATCGGTTTCTGAATCGTCTATGGCAGAAGATTACCGATTATGAAGAGGTGTATGCCGGAGTACATCGGACGGAGATTCATATCCAGAAACTTTCGCCTGAGGCAAAGACCCTTTACCGCCTGACGAATCAGACGATTAAAAAGGTTACAGAAGATTTGGAAACTTCCTGGCATTTCAATACCGCCATCGCTTCAGCGATGGAGTTACTAAACAATGTAGATTTGTTTCGTGTGGTTATACCCCACAATGCAGAGGAAGAGCTTAATTTTAATGTATTCCGCCACACCATGGAGACTATCCTTTTGTTAATGGCTCCATTAATTCCGCATATCAGCGAGGAATTGTGGGAGATCATGGGACACAAACCGAGCATCTTTCGTCATTCATGGCCTTCATACGATAAAAATGCCATTCAAGAGGAGACGGTGGAAATCGTTATCCAGATCAACAGCAAAGTCCGAAGCCATCTGTCTGTGCCGGTTGATATCGGTGAGGATGAACTGAAAAAGTGTGTATTGGGCAATGAACGCATTAAGACATTTTTGGATGGCAAGAAAGTTGTCAATATCATTATCATTCCCAAAAAACTGGTGAATGTTGTGGTGAAATAAAATTTATCTTTACGGCATTGATTTTCTCAGGATATTTATACAAAACGGTAACGGTAATCCACTGCCAGCCCTGCGAAGTCCTGATACGATTTCGATTCTGCCACTCATTTTTTTTGTACTGGACGTTGTCCAACAGCACAAATACATTGGCACGGTCAATCTTATCAAAGTAACCGATCCACGGCAAATACTGCGGCTGATGTATTTCTACAATCATTAATTGATGTACTTACACTTTAGCGGTGGCGTATTTTTCGGAATATACCAATGCCCCTGTCTTGCATGCCTCCACACAGGCCATGGTATCGAACCCCATGCAGTCATCACAATTGAAGGCAAATTTGAGTTCGGCATTTTTTGTAATGGCGCCAAACGGGCACGCCGTCACACATTCCCAGCAACCGACACATTTTTTTGTGTCAATGACTACATTCCCATCCTCATACTTTGTAATAGCCTCGTACTCACACGACTCCAAACACTTGGGTTTTGCACAATTCTGGCATACCGTCATGTGGGGTTTATCTTTTCGTATGGATACCTGTAATCGGTATTGGGATTTGGGCGTTTCCGTGAATGCCTCATACAAATTTCTTGATGCTGAGTGTCGCACGGAACACTCCATCATACACTGCTTACAAGTCACGCATTTGTCTTTGACGAATTTCTTTTTCAACATTTGCAGATGCTCCTTGAGTTTG
>JANLHY010000183.1 GCA_024653795.1 Candidatus Brocadiaceae bacterium
ATTCGAAATTCCTTGTTCGATACTTGTCCTCGTGAAAACGGGGATTCGTTATTCATTACACGGTTAAATTAATCCGTAATTTTAACTTAGCGCTTATGGGGCTTCACCCCCGCCTATCCCCATTTTCATGAGGACAAGTATGCTTTCTGCCCTTTGGGCATACTCTTGTCCCCGTCAGCGAACGGGGATCAGTTGCCAACAGAAGTTATTTTCTTCCCAAACCAAATCTGTCCGATTATAAATTTAACCTTGCATTTTTATTACTGTTTGGATAATTTAAGTAAAAAATGTTTTAATAACTAAATAAAAGCTTTTTGGCATTTTTTGTAGCGCCGATCCCTTGTGGTCGGCCTGCCTGTCGGCAGAAGGCATTGGGCGGGGGATAAACCACCCGCGCTACGGATTCTGAATCGTTCGGGTTATGTAAAATATACTTTAATAATTAAATTACTTACCTTTCCTTATGACCTTTATCATTGAAAACCTCAGGGAAACCGATGTTGCATCGGTTGTAAACCTCTATCATTTCATTATTGATGAGTTACACGCCAGGAGCCTGGAGGTGGAACGGTTGCACTTCAAGGATATTTACCCCATAGAAGAAGTTAAAAAACGACTGGATAACAAAGATTGTGTGTATCTTGTTGGTAAAGAAGACGACAAGGTTGTGGGTTTTGTATTTGCCTGGGTCTCAGAGGGCGTAGGGAATTTACACTGGATGGGTTTAGTACCCGGGTACAGAAAAAAGGGATATGGAGATAAACTCCTGGAAGAGACAATAAAGGTCTTTATGGAAAAGGGATGCAGTGAGGCTAAGTTGTTTACCTATCCTTCCGAGAAGGTCGCATATCACCTCTTTCAAAAGCATGGATTTAAAGAGGTGGCCTTCATCGATCACAGATTTTTTGGGGTAAGCATTATCCTCATGGTACGGAAGATTACCCCAATTCCCGAGGAACACCGATCAAAGAAGATTGTGCTGGCCGGCGAAGCAGGTCAGGGCATCAAACTCATGGCCCATGCGCTGGCCAACATCCTTGCCAAATTGGGAAAAGAGGTGGCATTGAATCTTGTTTACGATGCTGCCGTACGCGGAGGGAATATTCGGGCGGAGATTGTATATTCGGATGAGCCGATCGAAGTGCCCTTTTTTGAAGAAGCCGACATTGGACTTCAACTCTCAAAGACGCCGGATCCCTCGGTTCGAGCTAAACTTGTGTTTATCGAGTCATCCGCCTGTGATGCAGAATGTAAAAAGTGCGATATCCGATGTCCTGCAAGCGACCGTATCCCTTTCGAAAAACTCGCCACAGAACAGTTTAATAGTCCTATTTTTGTCAACATGATTGCCCTGGGCAGGTTGTTGAGCAAGATCGGTATTAATATTGAAACAGTAAACTTTGCCTCCGAATTTCCCTCACAATTTCTTGACGAAAACATAAAGGCGATACGCTATGGTTACACGTACCAGGATTAGTGCTTCTGAAATAGTGGAGAAGGTATCACATCTCTGCATGGATGCCAACTTCAATCTGAATGAAGACGTTCTCGATGCCCTGAGAGACTCTTATGAGGCGGAAGTCTCCCCGGTTGCCAAGGAGGTATTTGCAGAGTTATTAGAAAACGCTAAAATTGCTCGTGAATGCCAGATGCCTCTATGCCAGGATACGGGAGTTGCAGTTGTTTTTGTCGAGATAGGGGAGGATGTAGAGATTGTTGGCGGCCGTCTTTGTGATGCTATTAATGAAGGTATCAGGGAGGGATATAAAAAGGGTTTTCTGAGAAAGTCCATGGTTAAAGACCCGCTTAACCGGATTAACACGGGCGATAACACTCCCGCTATCATTCATACAGAATTTACCCCTGAAAGTCATTTAAAGATTACCTTCATGGCCAAGGGAGGCGGATGTGAAAATATGAGCCGGCTTGCGATGCTGACCCCTGCCGATGGCAGAGAAGGTGTCATTAATTTCGTGGTAGAAACCGTAAAGACAGCAAAGGCCAACCCATGTCCACCCATTATCGTAGGTGTTGGGATAGGGGGCACATTTGATTATGCAGCCCTTTTGGCCAAAAAGTCCCTTTTGAGACCTTTG
>JANLHY010000207.1 GCA_024653795.1 Candidatus Brocadiaceae bacterium
TTCCAAAGAGAGGATACTGATGGTATTGATTGTCTTATCAAGAACAATCTTATTCTTGATAAGATGTTTATTAAGTTTATTAATTGCAGACGTATTGCCATGTATTGCTTTTTGCAGTTGTGTCCTAATAAAACCGTCGCTGGCGAAATCCTGGACGCGTATTTTGGTCTTTTCCAGGAATTGATAGACTTGCCCTTCGTAGGCCTCGGCAATAACCGTTAAGGTGTCGAGGGCTCGGTTTTTCAGATATATTCTGTTTTTACTGTAAACCAGAATAAATGTGATAAGTATAGGAATAAGGATAGCGATAATTCCTATCAGCGCCTTGCCTTTCAGCGATAATTTAAATTGCATAGGAATTTTCATTTTATTTATTTTTTCACTTTAAGAGTGTAACAGTCCCATGAGATGGTAGGATGGGTCAAGCGAAGCAGACCCATCGACCATTAACTTATTTATTGATGGGTGCGCTCATGCTTCACCCATCCTACATGATTGCCATAATCGCAGTAATAGAAAAAAGTCGTTGGGTTTTGTCTTTTAAAACCCAGCCTAATTTAATTGTATAGGAATTTTCATTTTATTCATGCGGGTACAGACCGTAAAAATCCCCCTTAAAAAAGGGGGTGAGGGGGTTGTAAAATAGCGAGAAAAGACACAACCCCCTTTATCCCCCTTTTTTAAGGGGGACTAATTTAACTTCTTTTGTAACTCTTCAAATTGTCTCTTCAGGGACTCGTTAGCTTTTTGATATTCCAGTTCGGTTTGCTTGTGTTTCGTGATGTCTTCTTTAATTGCAACGAAATGGGTAATAACACCTTCCTGGTTTTTAATGGGAGAGATGGATGCGGATTCCCAATAAAATTCGCCGGTCTTTTTTTTATTATAAAATTCTCCCCGCCATTCGCCGCCTGATGTAATCGTAGTCCATAACCGTTTGTATTCTTCGGGCGGTGTCTTACCCGATTTTAAGATACGGGGATTTTTCCCTATGATTTCTTCAGGGGTGTACCCTGTTAACCGGGTGAACTTTGGATTGACATATTCGATTTTGCCTTTTGTGTCGGTAATTATTATTGAGCTTGAACTTTGTTCGATAGCATGGGAAAATTTCCGAAGTTGTTCTTCCTTTTGCCTGCGTTCTGCGATCTCATCCTGAAGCAGTTTATTGGCCTTCAAAAGTTCGGCAGTTCGCTCCTCTATGCGTATTTCTAACCTTTCATACGCCTTTCGTAATTCATCTTCCATGAGTTTTCGCTGGACAACCAAACCCAATTGGGAAGCAATTGCTGAGATGAGTCTGATAAGTGATGCGTCCTTCTCGCGTGCCTCGAACATAAAGAATGCAATCACCGCAACAACTTTTTTGCGGGAGAGGATGGGGATTGCCAGTCCTGCTTTTAAACCGGCTTCCAAGGCAAACTTTGCACGGGGAAAATTCGCATCAAGGGTGACATTCGCAATCCATTCCGGCTGCCCGGATAGCCAGACTCTTCCTGGAAGACCTTTGCCCTGCGGAAAGGTAAATCCCCTGCTTACGGTATAGAATTTTTCAAGTCCGGGAGCGGTACTGTACCACTCTGTGCTGCATTCGAGGAATGTCCCCTCAGAATTCGGTATCCATGCTTCTCCATAAATCCAGCCCGTAGTTTCGCATATCTTCCGCAGCGTAACGCCCAATGCCGTATGAACGTCTTCAGACTCGCTGATAGCCAGCGTTAATGTTTGCAGGAGTTGAATTTCTTCGTGCGCCCGTTTGAGTTCGGTTATATCTATTAAGTTGATTGTAATACCGTCAATGATATTGGTTATGGTTCTGTAAGGCAAGATGCGTACCAAATACCACTTGTTCCCGGGGATGTTTACTTCTCTTTCCTTAGGAGTTGAGGTTTTGAGGACTTCCTTTATATCTTTTACCAAATCCGCATAGAGAATATCCGTAGAAATGTGATCGAGGGTACGCCCTATGTCCGCCTCAATAAGATTAATTACCCTGGTCGTTGCCGGGGTAAAACGTTTTATGTACAGGCGTCTGTCCAGAAAAATAGTTCCTATTTCGGTGCTGCTTAACAAGTTGTTTATATCGTTATTGGTTTCTGATAACTCTTCGATCTTAGTTTGAAGTTCAGAATTTACCGTAATCAGTTCTTCGTTCATTGATTGCAGTTCTTCTTTAGATGTTTCCAACTCTTCATTGGTGCTTTGCAATTCCTCGTTGATTGACTGCACCATCTCATTGGAAGTTTTGAGTTTCTCATTGGAACTTTCCAGCTCTTCTATAGTTTCCAGAAGGGATTCTTTTGTAAAGTTTAATTCACGTTCAAGCGCCAGTATACGATTGGTCAACGAAGGGAACAGCTCCGTTTTTATATAAGTACCGTTAGTTTGGAGGATGAAATTTGTAATATCCTCAAACACCACCAGTATCAATCCCACAAGGGATTCCGGTTCTGCAAAAGGTCTGATTATTAAATTGATAACTTGAGAACTGCCGTCATTTATTATCTGGAGATTTTTATAGGTAAAGGCTGTTTTCCCCTTGATCACTTTTTGAATGGCAGTCCTTAATTCGAGACGTAAATCTTTATGCGCCATTTTTAGGATATTTAAGGTAGCCTTTCCATTGGGTGGCTTTAAATAAGCGCTCGTTTGCCCCTGAAAATAAACAATGTCATATTTCTCGTTTATAACGACGCAGGGAGGGGTGTAGTTCTCAAGCAGCATTTTTTTGGTAATCTCGCCGATATTGGCTTCCTTTGATTTGCTGAATTCCTCAACGGTTTGTTGTTTTAAGGCGGCGCTTGTTAGTGAACTGGTATCCCTATCATTTGCCAGGCCAGCAGAAAATCCTATCCGCCGGAAGATTTTACAATCCTTATCCACAACTGAAAAAAGGCTGGTAAATTCCCCAACTGTTTCAGAGTTTCCAAGTATAAGAAACCGGTTTGGTTTTAAGGCATAATGAAAAAGCGGCAGGAGTTTTTTCTGCAACACGGGTTCTAAGTAAATCAGCAGATTTCTGCAACTGATCATGTCTAATTTGGAAAAGGGCGGGTCCTTAATGAGGTTGTGGTTGGCAAAGATCACCATTTCCCGGATTTGTTTATTGATAATATATGTGTGGTCTTGTTTAGTAAAAAAGCGTTTTAACCGTTCTGGAGATATATCCGCAATAATACTTTCCGGGTAAATAGCGGCACGCGCAAAATTAAGGGCATCGTCATCGATATCCGTGGCAAAGATTTGAATTTTTGCGTATGCGTTTGTCGTATCCATGTGTTCTTTGAGAATCATAGCCATAGAATAAGCCTCTTCGCCGCGGGAGCAGCCAACTACCCAAATCCGTATGGTAAAGAGAAGCTCTTTGGATTCGAACAAGAGCGGTATTACCTTTTTCTTGAGAGCCTCATAAAGTTTAGCATCCCTGAAAAAGCTGGTAACCCCGATGAGCAGCTCCTTGAAAAGCGCATCCACTTCGGGTGGGTTTTGCTGGAGATGCACGACATAATCCGCTAATGTGTCAATTTGATTTACTGCCATCCGTTTTTCAATCCTGCGATAGATGGCAGCATGTTTGTAATGGGTAAAGTTGTGCCCGGTTTTAGATTGGAGCAGCGCAAATATTTTTCCGAGATAGTGCGAATTCTTGGATGCAAGAGTGGTTGACTTTTGACTCCAGATATTATAGTGGTACGTCACGTATTCGATAAGTTTTTCAGGCATTTTTTCGGCAGGCAAAGCATAGTCCACTAAACCTGTCGCTATAGCGCTTGCCGGCATGCCGCCAAATTCAGCGGACTTTTCTTCCTGAACCATCGTCATTCCACCTGCATCCTTGATTGCCTTTAAGCCCAAAGCGCCGTCAGTTCCAGCCCCCGATAATATAATACAGATAGCCTTCTCTGCCTGATCTTTTGCCAGCGATTGGAAAAAGAAATCGATAGGATGTTTGAATCCCTGTGAAATGGGCGATTCTGCCAGGTGAAGAATTCTGTTCGATATGGTTGCGTCCTTGTTTGATGGTTTGATGTATACACAGTTTGGTTCTACCGGCATCCCATCTTCTATCTGTAAGACCTTCATGCTGGTGTGTGTTTTCAGGATATCAACCATGATGCTTTTATAGCCAGGGAGTATATGCTGGATGAGGACGAATGCCATCCCGTTATCAGGCGGCATATGAGAAAAAAATTGTTCGAATGCCTCTAGCCCGCCTGCGGAAGCGCCCATGCCGACAACAAAAAACCCCATTTCTTCCTTTGCAGTGATGGGTAATACCTGATCTGACTGCGCAGTTGATTGCTCAGGTTTGGCGGCCTTTCTGGCTCTTTTTTTTCGTCCTGCTTTTACGGCGTCAGGATCAGTTGATATACTCTTTTTATTTTTAGACATAAAGTATCTTAACCCGTAACAGTTCACCGCAAAGGCCTGCCCTCATGGAAATGGGGGCGCGGAGAACGCAGAGTTACAACCCCCTAACTCCCCCTTTATTAAGCTTACAGTTGGACAATTTTTTGCTGGCCAAATCATCCATTATCAGATTGATTGTTCACTATAATTTAACATTATTTATGGCGGAGGTGGTAATCTCTATCATACTTAGCTGGTTCAATCGTCCACGATTGAACCGAAACATTTGGCATGTTCACGGCTCGTGCATTGTTCAAAGTTCCTGATTCCATTCAAACCTTTCGGTTCAATCTGCAAGATTGAACCAGCCTGGGAGGAAGCAAGTGCTTCTGGTACACAGGCGCGTTCCCAAGCCGGAGCTTGGGAACGAGGGAATGATAATGCCCGCTTACCCTTCACTTTGTCCAGCACAAAATTGTCCAACTGTAAGTTTATTAAGGGGGAACGGCAGCAATCCCCCTGGTGCTTAGTTGCATAAATTAGGCTGCCTTTGGCAGCGACTTTTAAAGCTCCCCTCTAGAAAGAGGGGCTGGGGGTGTGTTACGGCAAACTTACACACCCCTTTATCCCATAAGCGTTAACTTAAGAAAGAGCTATAGCATTTAAGAGTGAAATATCGAATGTAGAACAAGGAATATTGAATTTCGAAGGAAAAAAACTTAATAATTCGACAT
>JANLHY010000233.1 GCA_024653795.1 Candidatus Brocadiaceae bacterium
TTTCGATAGTGTTACCGTACGAGATATTTTGAAATCTTTTTTTGAGTCTCTCATATAAACTTTATACATAGACTCCAATTCCCGTAACGCTTCAACTGGCGATATATCCAGCTTTGTTAAGCGCAACTTTAGGAGCGTTAATAATAGATACGCTATGTAGCAAAGAAAAACATGTGCACGAACCCGATCCGCAAGCCAATGTCTTATTGGTTGAATACCAACAACACCCTTCAAACTGTGAAACGCCTTTTCTACCACGTCTTTATCAAAATACATTTTAACTATTTCTTCTTTGGTAAGTTGCGCTGTGGTAAAAATAACTGAATAACCATTAAATTCCTCAGCTTTTTCAACCTCTTTCAGTAACAGTTTTTTGGTTTTACTATCAAAATATTTTTCCAGACCGGATTTAATAGTCTTTGACTGAGCAAGCAGACGCTGTGCCTCACGGAGATCGTCATAACGAGATTCTCTCAAATCCTTACGTTGTTGTTCATTAAAACAGATAGCAATAGTACCTTTAACTTCTCCGAGTGTATAGGGCTTAACCACAATATAAAAAACAGTTTTATTCAGACGTACGCGGTTCTTGTAACTCACAAACTCCGTGTCTGCTATAATGGGTCTCAGAAAACGCTTCAAGGATTCCTTGATTGGTACTCCACATACCACCTTCCAAGACAATTTCTCAATCTCTATCTGATTGCTTTTAGAGGTTATTCCCCGATCAAAAACAATCAGGCCATCGGTAATGTGGAATTCGTAAAGCGATGTGATAATATCGGCAAATGTCCGGGCATCATGGACATTACCATCAAATATCTTATGCAATATCGGTACCCCATGTTTATGGGTTACCCCCAATCCTATTTGTAGGAGCGGTCTCCCCTTAACACCTTCTTTGTCTTTTCCCTCTTTTGCGAACGGGCACTTTTTGCCATAAAGGTAAGTGTTGGTCACATCGTAGACGATGCCCTTATCATCAATATCATATTGTGTCTTAACACTCTCAAATATTGTTTTCTGCAACGGTACGGCATTCATTGATTCTAAATGATCTAGCGCTTGCAGTAAGCGTGCTTCTGTTACCAATTCCAAGTCTAACAACATATTCAAATCAGTACGTTCGAACCATTCGCTCATCTGATTGATACTTTTGTAGTCAAGGCAGTGCGCAAATACCATGCTAAGTATTTCCTTACCATACTTGCCGAGTAATGTCGGCAAGTGGATTTCCTGCGCAATGTGGTTCAGTATAAGCAAAGGCCCATAAATCTTGACTTGATCAATCTGCAAATTTGAAATAGAAGAAGAAAGAATAGTTTTACCGTCAGCTTCTTTGCCAACATAACGGATGTGCTTCTGAACTACTTTCCCATTAATACGTTTGTTCTCAACCTCTGAAAGGTAAAT
>JANLHY010000244.1 GCA_024653795.1 Candidatus Brocadiaceae bacterium
AACAAACGGACCCAGGATAAAAGACTGGCTGTCAATTACCTCTAAAACGGCTCTATTTATTTCATCCCGAATACTTTCATACTGCCGCCTCAAATCCAAGGAAGTTATTTTCATTGATGAAATAATAGGCATCGTGTAATCAATTATATTTTAGTTCGTAAGTTTGCTATGCTATTATATTTGCATTCTCCAGCGGCGATATTATAGTAGGGTAACGGGGCTTTGTCAATGAAAAAAGAGGTCAAAGCATCGTAACCCACGTTAAACATTAATCTTGATTTCGATTCAGGCTTTTATGTAGAATTTGAACCAACAACAAACTCGCCCCTATAGCTCAACTGAATAGAGCGTTGGCCTCCGAAGCCAAAGGTTGCAGGTTTGAATCCTGCTGGGGGCGCTTTAAAAATTATACACCCCCATACACATAATCCAAAAGGATGCAAAAGCAAATCGCACGGCGCTGTCAAAGTTTCCACTAATATGTTGAAATTCTTCAAGATACAAAAAAATGTGAACATTCACCCCATAGTATTTTATACTATGGACTATGAACCATAATACAACAATAGATACCCCACACAAAGAATTGCTCCGAACAATTGAGGTACGCCCAATCTCTCGGCATGAACAGACTCGTTGGGATACCCTGATACGTCAAAACCATTACCTTGGATTTCGTTCTTTCGTCGGAGAATCAATACGCTATGTTGCAGAGTCACACGGACACTGGATGGAACTTTTTAGGTTATTCAAAGGGTTTTGCCAAATCATCCCGTGGCTATGTTTGGCACAATCAACCAAAGATGGCCTTTGTTCGTGCTCTTCATCCACAGGTACATGAACACATCAATACTCCCTATCTTACCGTTCAATTCAAAAAGGAGATAAAACCGATGAAATTATCCGCAAAAAACAGGGAATCGTTCTTGCACAAACTCAAGTCGACTGCAAAACCAACGAAATTCCCATGGTTCCTGCCTTGCTCGATCAACTGAATTTAAAAGGCCGTCTATAGTAGTATTACTCCGTAAAAACTTCTTTTTTATGTAAGTTTTTAAACACACCCCTATATCCCCTCTTGATAGAGGGGACTTGGTTGCGGCTACGCCGCGCTAGGGAATTACCAGCTTATCTCAAGAAAAAATTGCTGTTTCACACATTTGCATGCCGGTTTACGCCTTATTCCTCCTTTTTCAGACACACTTGTGGCTGTGCCACACGATATCGCCTCGTCTCTCTTTGCTCGTTAAATGACTTTGACGTTACCGTGCAAAAGGGATAGTTTCGTTTTGACTTTAACTCATAAAACGATATAATACACCTGTTTTAAATGGCGATAATTATGACTATCATAGCAGGTATAGATGAGGCGGGATATGGTCCGTTGCTCGGACCGATGGTGATTACTATCACTGCCTTTGATGTGCCAGATGAAAAGGCCAAGTGTTCTTTGTGGGATTTATTGAACGACGCCGTTTCAAATGACATGAAAGGCAAGGGACAGCGGCTGACCATTCGCGATAGTAAGAGATTGTATAATGCCCACAATGGTTTAAAACCATTGGAAAATGCCGTTCTTTCGTTCCTCTGGTCAAAGGATTTAAAAACCACGTCATTTTATCAACTGCTGAAGAATTTGTTGTGTTACCATGCCGAGACTATTGCTGGATACCCGTGGTAT
>JANLHY010000278.1 GCA_024653795.1 Candidatus Brocadiaceae bacterium
TCTTACATTATTAGTGGCTATGTTATTTTGCAAAATACAATATTATCTCTTTTCTAAATAAGTGGTTACGACTTTTTCGGTGGGGGAACATCCGTTGTAACGTGGTGTGGTTTGCAGTTTCGCCATTTCAAGCTGGCCACACCGTGCATAATCAATTGCCTCACCCAGAATGCGGGCAGCTTCTTGCGGGACGTGGAAGCCCATTGAGTTTTCAGCCGCTACAAAGTCCAACCGCCACTGCGCCTTACGCTGTATGTCTTGTGCTGCTTCCAGTTGTTCAGCAGGTATGCCAAATTCCGCGCATGCTGCGGGCAACAACCGCTTCCTCTGCCCGAATCATTAAGGTCTTTGTGCAGTCCTGAATCGATGCGACACGGGCTTCACGGTAATCCACACCAAAGGCATAACCTTTAAAAATCTCGCGCCAACGCGGGTCTTCATCGAGGTTTCTCAAAGGTCTCGCTTCCACCATGCTTGGTTCGCTCCTTATCAACTGTCCGTAGGTATCTATCATATTGGCGTGGGAAATTCTTACCCAAAACGACAGGGTCAATCGTATCTTCAGTTATTTCTACAACGCGGAACACCTGCTGCCTTGCCTATTCTTTAAGCTGCGAGACGTTTTCCAGCGACAGCACGACTCCCACCGTCGCTGCTGCGACGACGACAATTGTCATAAGATAAATAATCTTTGTGTTTCCTCGAAAATAATTGGGCAGAAAACTACTCATAATCTTTTTTCCTCCTTAAATTAGGCTGCCTTTGGCAGCTTTTTCAATGTAGCGCAAACTTCAGTTCGCTTACATCCTATGCGAACTAAAGTTCGCACTACAACTGCAACTTTGAAATTCCTATACATGGAACTTACAGCGATTCCAAAAGTAGAACGAAGTGGAGGGGCTATTAAGTTTAAAAATGTCGTGTATGAATATTCATTAGCTAAGGCTATTCAGGACGGTTTTGTGGAAGAACCTGCAGTGGCTACCCGTAAAGACTTTGACCCTTCCCAATATTCCGATAAGGTGGTGGAAATCCACTCCAGCCAGGCTGGTATGGAAAAATAAGAAAATATTGCACAGTTGGTTTTGTTGGAAAACCCAGACAAATAAAATTGAAATTGTAATCCATAGCTATATTTATTCACAGATGATGCAACATTTTTACTGTGAAGCGCCAGGATATGAAAAACCAATTGTAAAGCCATTTACAAGGATTGAAGAACATAATTTTTTAAAATACACCAAAGACAGTATTCATTATTTTACAGAGACAATTACTCCAACCAGTGCAATTCCCAATTCTGTATAAGTTCGATTCTAAAACTGAAAAAGACTTTGTTGTTATATTAGAGCAGGACGAGGCGGTTCTCAAGTGGCTAAGACCGGCACTTAATCAATTCCACATATACTGGAAGCACAATTCAAGGCAGTATCATCCCGATTTTGCTGCAGAATAAGTAAAGAAGAATAAATCCTTTAGATGAAAATTTCCAATAATATGTGCACCAGAACCAAGGGATTATACCTTGACAACAGCCTCTGATATGCTTATACTTATCCGAATATTCTTATCGGTTCGCACACCTCTATCAAATGCTGTAAAACCCATAAGTTGTAAATAAACATTACCTGCAAGTCCTCAGAGTAAGGTTTTGGGAAGGTATTTGACAATAAGAATGTGTGAATGTTTTCTTTTCGGTTAAATTACAAAAACATGATGAGCGCCCATAGCTCAATTGGATAGAGTCACGGACTACGAATCCGGAGGTTGGAGGTTCAAATCCTCCTGGGCGCGTTTTGAAATTCTGAATAACAATAAATCAGGCTGCCCTCGGCAGTGGCTTTTAAGCTCCCCTCTAGAAAGAGGGGCTGGGTGTGTGTTGCGGCAAACTTACACACCCCTTTATCCCCTCTTTTTAGAGGGGAATCATACAAGATTGAAAATTCCTGAACATTAAATTATATGGAAGACGCAAGCAGACACGAATATTTCATGAAACAGGCTGTTGTTGAGGCCGAAAAGGCCGTGGAGAAGGATGAGGTGCCTGTTGGGGCGGTGATTGTTTACGAGAATCGTATTATCGCCCGCGCACACAACCAACGGGAAATGCTCAATGACCCCACTGCCCATGCGGAAATGATAGCGATAACTCAGGCTGCCGACTATTTACAGAACTGGCGTTTAACAGGGACAACTATGTATGTTACCTTAGAACCTTGTGCAATGTGCGCCGGGGCGCTGGTACAGTCGAGGATTGATACCCTTGTTTACGGAACGGTGGATAAAAAGGCCGGGGCATGCACGTCGGTTATGAACCTTGTCCAGGAACCACGGTTTAACCACCGGTTAAAGGTTATACCAAATATCCTTGCCGATGAGTCTAAATATTTGTTACAAAAATTTTTTTTAGAAAACTGCCGTGCGAAGTAACTATAAGATATTTTTTAACCCGGATTATTTACCACAAAGAAAAAAGATACGAAGTTTTTAGAAAAAAACATCGAACCGGAGCAGGAGGGCAGAGGAGAAACGGAGAGATTTTTATGCTCCCTTGCATTGAATTATGTGCCGGTTCAGGCTTGCAGCCCGAACCAAACTATTTTGGTTCAATCGGGGACAATTGAACCAGCAAGGCTTTAGCGAAAATCGCTTCTACCTTGCGCAACCGGGACGGTTACGCTACCGGGATAAAAGTCCTTAACGTTAAATTGTTAAATCGGAGAGGTGCCAGAGTGGTTGATCGGGACGGTCTCGAAAACCGTTTCCCGCCTAACAGCGGGACGTGGGTTCGAATCCCACCCTCTCCGCCAGTAAAAATGACGAAGAAGATGTGAAGATGAAAACTTCCCAACTTCTCAGTCTAACGTTAGGGCCTTTGTGACTTCATGGCTATTTTGAAATTCCTGAGCATCAAATTATAGGAGAGGTGTCAGAGAGGCCGAATGAGCGCGCTTGGAAAGCGCGTATACCGA
>JANLHY010000293.1 GCA_024653795.1 Candidatus Brocadiaceae bacterium
ACAACCAAGATTCGTTCCCTCCTTAAACTTAAAAAATTACAAGATGACCTTGATCATTCAGAGGACATAATCCTTACACTTGCAGTTGCTATTGAAGCTAAAGATCCTTATACAAAAGGGCATTCAGAAAGGGTTAGCAACCTCTCGAAAAAGCTTGCCAAATTTATAGGACTTTCTGAAGCAGAGTCAATTACTATCAAAAAAGCAGCTACACTGCACGATATCGGCAAGATAGGGTTAAAAGATGATATACTTCACAAAAAAGAACCTCTTCATGAAAACGAGTTAGAGTTAATAAGAAGGCATCCTACAATTGGTGAAGATATATGCAAACCTCTGCATTCACTGAAGCAAATTCTTCCTGGCATAAGATATCACCACGAAAGATGGGATGGAAAGGGTTATCCGGATAAATTAAAAGGTGAAGAAATACCCATTATTGCCAGAATCATAAACGTTATAGATAGTTTGGATGCAATTGCTTCAGAACGGCCATACAGAAGAAGCTACAGTATAAATGCGGCAATAAATCTTATGAACACGGAAAAGTCATCAGGCCAATGGGATCCCTGGCTCGTAGAGAGGTTCATCAGAATGATAGAAAATGAACCCTTGATACTATAAAGGGGAATAAATATTTGTATCAATTTAGTGTTTTGAAAAAATTAAGCCCTGTTAAGGGCATACTGTTTGTAGCAATTAATCGTTAATATATGATCAGCTCCGTAGGAGCGACCTGTGTATGATTGATATGCAAACCGGTCGCTCCTACGGAGCTGATATCTGTTATGGCATCCTATCTTGCTACAAACAGGTTGCTCCTGACGGAGATCATGCTTGTCCTCGTGAAAACGTGGAATTGATAAATTTTTCAAAAAACTAAACTGTTACAATATTTCAATATTTTCTTTGCATGTCCTGAGTTTAAAGGATAATTTCCCCGAAACGTCAACAAAGGCATTAGGCGCTTAGCGCCTAAACATCGACAATTTTTTGTCGATGTTTTGTGACATATTTATTTGCTGTAACGGTTCATGTATATGGATTTAATGGCATAGACAACCCCCCAAATCCCCCTCAGAAACCAGGGGGATTCAGGGGGTTGTGTTTTTTCTGGGCTATTCCCCATTCCCCGTTTTCACGAGGACGAGTTTCATGAGGACAAGTTTACAACCCCCTAGCCTCCTTTTCTAAGGGGGATTTTTTTGCTGGTTCAATCGTCTTCGATTGAACCTAAACATTTTGCAATTTTCATAATTTGGTACAGACGCCCCGCCGTGGCGTCTCTACATCTACGGCCCCGTTCAAAACTTATGGTTCAATCTGCAAGATTGAACCAGCAAAAGGGCCTTCGGCGACTTTTTCGATGTAGAGCGAAGAGCCTCTTTGCTCTACAAACACAACTTTGAAATTCATAACCTGAACGAGTCGGAAGTGTAAAGTAAGAAAAATCTCTAGCATATCGGGTCTATTTAACCGTGTATTGAAGTACGAATATCGAACAAGGAATTTCGAATTATGAAGTTTTCTTACCCACCTTTGTACGAATAATTCTGACGGCAAAATCTCTTCAGCGTTCTTCAAAATCAAATGTTCTATTATCCTTCGACATTCGTTATTCCTTGTTCGATATTCGATATTAGATTCCTCAGAAAAATTAATAGCACTGTCATAACCCGAACGCATC
>JANLHY010000302.1 GCA_024653795.1 Candidatus Brocadiaceae bacterium
AACTTATTCGTTGCGGTACGTCACCCGCTCCCAATTATGGTGAAGCTCAAAGCGCAGAATCTCGTTCTGACTTCATAATTCGAAATTCCTTGTTCGATACTTGTCCTCGTGAAAACGGGGATTCGTTATTCATTACACGGTTAAATTAATCCGTAATTTTAACTTAGTGCTTATGAGGTGGGTTCCTTTCCCCGTTTTCACGAGGACAAGGATCGTGAAATCTCAGTGAATATTTCACGAAGTTACCGACTTACCCACCCCTAAATCCCCTCCCAAGAGGGGACTTTCTAATTTAATGAGAGAAACATGAAAAAAAAGATTTTGTTGGTAGATGATGAAGAAACGCTGCGTTGGGCTTTACACGAAGCCTTGTCGGAAGAAGGTTTTGATATAGAAAACACCGACAATAGCGTTAAAGCCTTAGAGTATACGAGAAAGACCAAATACGATTTGGTGATTAGTGATTTGAAGATGCCTATAATGGGCGGACTACAATTGATTTCTGAGATAAAAAAACAAAACCCGGCTACTAAGGCTATTATCATCACTGCTTATGGTTCCATAGAAGCCGTTATAGAAGCTATGCATCTCGGCGTATTGGACTTTATAACAAAACCATTTAAAATTGAACATATTAAGAGTGTTATTTACAGAGTTCTAAATGATTCAGCAATTTTACCTGTTAATGATAATATTAGCCTTTCAAAGATCTCTGGAAACGAAGGACAAAAGAACGAGTATAGTGATCTTTGCAATCAAGCGGATGTGTTTTTTGCCGCACGGGATGCGACAGGAATGGCAAACAACATATTTTATGACGTTGTTGAAATTGGAAAGTTAAAGGCATGTATGTTTGGGAGTATTTCCCGTGAAGTGAATATGAAAAATTTGGACGTTATAGTTAAAACAATCTTTCGTTATTTGTTAAAAAAGGGTAATTCTCCTGTTTTTTTGCTAAAAGAGATTAATCAGTATCTCTGTGAAAATATTCTAAAACGCTTTCCTGTATCATTATTTAGTGCTGTTTTAGATGAACGAAGGCAAACACTTTGTTATTCAATTTATGGGGAAGAACTAACGTGTTTCATAAGCCTGCCTAACAAAGAAATAAAGATGTTGGAATCTTCTCCTTCTCCCTTAAATATGTTCCCCGGAATAATAATTATGGAAAGTAATGCACCCTTTGTTGCAGGCGGCAAAGTAGTGTTGATACGGAATGGTGCATTGTCAAAAGTTCTGAAAAGTGGGGCAATTACGGCAGGCAGATTCAAGGATGCAATATCTGACGGGAGTGCGACAAATTGCGAGGATATAGCTAAGGGTATAAAGCTTCAAATAGAGGGGCTTGATGAATTAATTGCTGAAGAAAAAGACAGCGCAGTAATAGTTTTGAATATTGAGTCTGGAGATGAGGCATTATGGGAAGAAGAGATGTCCATTGCAATGCCTGTCAGTAATTATGGTGAAGTGTTGGAACAGTTCGAGAAGAGGTTATCCCCCGTAGTAGGGAATGATTATAGAAGGCGTGAAATTGTAACATCTGTTAATGAGGCAGTCTTGAATGCAGCATCTTTTGCATATCCTGAGAATAAAAAGGGAGAAGTCTTTTTAAAGTTTTCAAAATTAGGAGACGAACTGATTGTAGAGGTTTCTGATCGCGGTTGCGGATTTGATATACAAAATTATGTAGAACCGGATGTGGGATTGTACAGAGACTTAACTAAAAAGAGCGGCAGAGGAATATTTATCATGAAGCAATTCATGGATAGAGTGATGATACAATCCTCCAAAGAAATGGGGACTATGGTTCATATGGCAAAGCGAGTTATCTGTAATGAAAATTGAAAGACGAGAGAAAGAGAAAGCAACAATATTATCACTTACGGGGGATTTGGTTTACGAGGG
>JANLHY010000309.1 GCA_024653795.1 Candidatus Brocadiaceae bacterium
AGTTAGAAAGTCCCCTCTTGGGAGGGGATTTAGGGGTGGGTAAGTCGGTAATTCGTGAAATATTCACTGAGATTTCACGCCCAAGGAACCCACCCCTAACCCCTCCCAAGAGGGGAATAATGTGTGCCATTATAAAATATGTGGATTTAAGTTAAACACGGACAAACGTAGAGACGCATTGCTATGCGTCTGTACAGTCAGTGTCTCCCCAAAACCTGCATAAATAAAATGAAAATTCCTATACAATTAAATTAGGGTAAAAAGCACAGGCAGGTAAAATGAAGTCTAAAAATCCTTTTCCGGACTGCTGGCTTTAGCGTAAAGTCTTTTGGGTATGCGTCCAGAAAGAAATGCAAGCCGGCCTGATTCACACGCCAGTTTCATAGCCTTTGCCATGCGTACAGGGTCTTTTGCAAGGGCAATTCCCGTGTTCAGTAACACACCCTCGCAACCGAGTTCCATGGCCATTGTCACATCCGATGCAGTACCGACACCTGCATCTACAATAATAGGAACCTTTGCCGATTCGAGGATAATGCGTATATTGTTTTTATTTAAAATACCTTGACCCGATCCAATTGGTGCACCGGCCGGCATGACACAGGTTGCACCCGCATCTTCTAACTTTTTTGCGACAATAGGGTCGTCTGAGGTATACACAAGCACAGTAAAACCTTCTTTTACCAGGACTGTTGTTGCTTTCAGAGTATCAATAGGGTCAGGCAGGAGTGTTTTCTCGTCACCGAGCACCTCCAGCTTGATCATGTCAGACATACCCGCTTCCCGTGCAAGGCGTGCTACCCGAATGGCCTCCTCGGCAGAATAACATCCCGCCGTATTGGGCAGAATTTTATATTTTTTTGTATCAATGTAATCTAGCAGGGATTCCGATTCATTGATTTTCACCCTTCGGACAGCGACGGTAACCACTTCTGCGCCGCTTGCCTCTAACGCTTCCGCCATTACTTCCATAGAAGGATATTTTCCCGTACCAACAAAAAGTCGGGAGGTAAATTCATACTTCCCGATCTTGAGTTTCTTGTCTTCGAGTTCCTTTTCGATTCTATCCGCCACCAACAAAGGTCACTACCTCCAATATATCCGCATCTTTAAGCATACGGTTAGAAAGTTCTTTCCTGGGAACAATCTGTAAATTCAATTCTACTGCTGCACGGTTCTTGTCAATCTTATATAAATCAAGCAATTTTTCTATGGTCGTTCCTTCTGAACATTCTTTCGGTTCGCCATTTAAAATGACTTTCATAATTTATTTTTTATTTACAACAGCTCATTGTGGCATCGGGTTTTTTAGACTTTACATACTCGTCTATTGCCTTTGCAGCCTTTTTCCCGGCGCCCATAGCCAGAATGACGGTTGCAGCGCCGGTCACAATATCCCCACCGGCAAATACACCTTCCTTATTGGTTTTACAGGTCTCTAAATCTGCTACGATGTTGCCCCACTTATTTACCTGTAAATCAGGTGTTGTGGATGGGATTAAAGGGTTTGGGCCATTGCCAATAGCCATAATTACGCATTCCACATTAAGCACGAATTCGGAGCCTTTTACAGGAATAGGACGTCTTCTCCCTGACTCGTCAGGTTCGCCTAACTCCATTTTCACACACTCAAGTCCGCTGACCCAGCCTTTTTCATCACCTAAAATCTTTATGGGATTGGTCAGGAATTTAAACTGCAACCCCTCTTCTTCGCCGTGATGGATTTCGTCTACCCTGGCGGGCATTTCATCTCTGGAACGCCGATAAACGACGTATACATTCTCGGCGCCCAGGCGCAGTGCGGTTCGGGCTGAATCCATAGCCACGTTACCTGCGCCAATTACTGCCACATTCTTCCGCATTGCTATTGGCGTTGCGTATTTTGTGTTGTAAGCCTTCATCAGATTGACCCGTGTGAGGTATTCGTTTGCAGAGTATACGCCATTCAGGTTTTCGCCCGGGATTGCCATAAACATAGGCAATCCAGCGCCAGTACCTACAAAAACCGCATCAAAGCCGTTTTGTAATAATTCATCAACGGTTTGTGCCTTTCCAACGACGGCATTAACTTCGATCTTTACTCCTAATTTCCGGAGATATTCTACCTCTGATTCTACAATTGCCTTGGGTAACCTGAATTCAGGTATTCCATAGACCAATACACCGCCAGCCTTGTGCAGCGCCTCAAATATGGTGACATCATGACCCATCTTTATAAGCTCACCTGCACAGGCAAGCCCTGCAGGACCTGCTCCTACGATTACTACCTTGCAACCTGTCTTTGGAGGGGGCTTTGGTATGGTTACTGCATTGTGGGTTCGTTCATAGTCGGCAACAAAACGTTCCAGGTTTCCTATCGCCACGGGTTTGAATTTCTTACCCACGATGCAAACCTTTTCGCATTGATCTTCCTGTGGACATACCCGACCACAAACGGCAGGCAGGGCATTTGTTTCTTTAATTTTACGTGCCGCTGCAAGGAAATCACCTTCTGCAATGAGTTTGATAAATCCAGGCATGTCGATACTGACAGGGCACCCGTCACAACAAAGGGGTTTCTTACACTGCAAGCATCGTAATGCCTCCTGCCGCGCCATTTCTGGTGTGTATCCATACGGTACCTCTTCGAAATTCCTTACCCTGTTGGCGGGTTCTTGCTCCGGCATCTTTTGCCGTGGAATAGCGCCCATTTTCTTTGCGCCTGCCTTTTCAGCGCCTGTTGTGGGACCGGAAAGACCCTCTGCTAATTGGTCGATAACTGCATGTCCTTCAGTGGCGTGCATGGAAACCGATGGTTTATGAACCATCCCCATACGGTCTTCTGGTGGTTTCCAACAGGAACTATCCTTTCCTACACTTTGTAATCTTGGATCTTGATCGTTGCTGGTGTATGTTTTCAAACGCTGCATCAGATTGGCATAGTCAACCAGATGACCGTCAAACTCAGGTCCATCTACGCAAACAAACTTGGGTTTGTTATCTATCGAGACCCTGCAACCGCCGCACATGCCTGTCCCATCCACCATGATCGGATTGAGGCTCACGACCGTCTTTAAATTATAGGGTTTTGTAAGTCTGCTAACCGCAGCCATCAGCGGTACTGGACCTACTGCGAATACGATATCAATCTTCTTCCCTTGGTTAATCAAGTCTTGTAATATCTGGGTTGGAAACCCCTTTGTGCCTTTTGAGCCATCGTCTGTGGCAATCATAAACTCGCTGCTGCATGCCTGCATTTCTTTTTCGCAAATCAAGAGGTCTTTGTTTCTTGCGCTGATAACGGATATAACATGGTTGCCTGCTGCGTAAAGCGCCTGAGCAATTGGCATCACCAGTGCAATGCCCAGTCCTCCACCAATACACACAGCAGTCCCATAATTCTCGATATGTGTAGGATGTCCTAATGGCCCCACTACATCTAAAATATAATCACCGACATTTAAGCCGGACAACTGGCGTGTCGTATCTCCCACGACCTGGAAAATAATGGTAATCGTCCCGCGGGTACTGTCAGAGCCAGCTATCGTTAAGGGTATTCTTTCGCCAAGCTCGTCTATACGGAGCATAACGAATTGTCCTGGTTTCCTTTTGCTGGCGATCTTAGGCGCTTCAATCTTCATTAAAAAAGTAGATTCTGCAATCTTTGACTTTTCAATAATCTTAAACATATCTCCCCCATCCCTATTGAAACACTAATGCAATAACAAGTTAGAAAGTCCCCTCTTGGGAGGGGAATAATTTGTGCCACCCCAAAACCCGCCTGTCTGCGCCTGCCTGTGCGTGGCACGCAGACAGGTGCGGAGACGCACAGGCAGGCATAAATAAAATGAAAATTCCTATACAATTAAATTATGCATTCGGCGACTATTTTTATTTGCATGTAGGGGCAATTCATGAATTGCCCCTACATGCAAGATTGAAATTTCTGAACATGAACATAAATAATAATTTATCAGAGTGATGGTAACTTATCTACAAAAAAAATGCAAGGGAAAAGAAGTTTGACAAAGAGCCTTATTCTGCATATAATCCTCATTCTTTCTTGCAACAGAATGATCAGGTTAGGAGTATTTACAAGTGATAGAAACCACCACAAAAACGCATATTAACGAGATCATTGACATTGTAAAGCATTATGATCGTTTTCTCATTACCACGCACGTTCGGGCTGATGGGGACGGTATTGGGTCAGAAGTAGCTTTATATCATGCGCTCAGGGGGATGGGGAAGTCGGCCAGTATTGCCAATGATTCTCCGATTCCACAGATTTATAAGTTCATCGTTCCGGGTACGGGGATGTACATCCATCCCGAACTTCCCCAAGGCCGCGCAGAGGTTGTTTTTACCCTGGATTGTCCTACCCTTGATCGGTTAGGGAAGATACAGGGAATCATCCCCGAAGATGCTGTAATCATAAACATAGACCACCATATTTCCAACGAACATTTCGGGAAGATTAACTGGGTATCGGAGGAGATGTGTGCCACCGGTGAGATTATACTGCATCTGCTGAAAGGAGGAAATATCGACATTACCCCCGACATGGCAACCGCATTATATGTTGCGATGGTGACAGATACAGGGCGGTTTACCCATTCCAATACAACGCCAGAAGCGCTTAGAATAGCTGCGTTCCTGATCGAACGTGGCGCACGGCATGTTGAGATTTCCAAACACGTCTATAATACTAATCCATACAATTTGGTAAAATTGAATGCCCTGTCGCTCAACACTGTTAATCTTCATTCGTCGAATAGAATTGCCACTATCTGGCTTACCAGGAAAATGCTGTGGGAGACGGGCGTTAATCCAATTGATACGCAGGAATTTGCAGACATTCCGATATCGATCGATGGTGTTGTTGTTGGTGTATTACTCCGGGAAATGACAGAACCCAACTGGATCAAGGTAAGTCTGCGGAGTCGAAACGGCTTTGATGTGAATACCATTGCCAAAAAGTTTGAGGGAGGAGGCCACAAGTATGCGGCCGGTTGTGAAATACAGGGCACTATTACAGAAGTACAACGGCTCATTCTTGATGAGTTAGAAAAGGCGCTATCGCAAAAGAAGTAAGATGAATGAAATAAGAAGAGAATTAGCATCCATAATTAGCGCCGTTAAAACCAGGATCGATCTTGAAAAGAGGTTCGGTGTAGATACCATCACCCTCTCTAAATCGAATAGTGAGAAAGAACGAAAGATTAAACTATTGGAAGAATTGAGAGGAGAAATGTTGGCTTGTCACAAATGTCCCCTCGGTAAGACTCGAACCAATCTTGTCTTTGGCGTTGGCGATCCTATGGCAAAGCTCATGTTTGTGGGGGAAGCGCCTGGACGGGACGAAGATCTACAAGGCGAACCATTCGTCGGCAGGGCTGGTCAATTACTTACAAAGATTATTGAGGCAATTGGTTTGAAACGGAGCGATGTGTACATTGCCAACGTCCTGAAGTGCCGTCCGCCGGGAAACCGTAATCCCCTTCCGGAAGAAATCGTCCTCTGCATGCCTTATCTCATCAAACAGATCGAGACAATTCAGCCAAAGGCCTTGTGTGCCTTAGGTACCTTTGCCGCTCAAACCCTGCTCAACACAAAGGCTCCTGTTGGTACGTTGCGGGGGAAATTCCACGAATACAAAGGAATACCTATGATGGTTACCTATCATCCCGCCTATCTCCTGAGAAACCCCAATGACAAGGCCAAGGTCTGGGATGATATGAAGAAGGTGCGGGATTTTTTGAATGAATTATAGTCAATATCCAAACAATGAACCTCTTTTTGTATGCAGGAATAAAGGGAAATCTTGATGCCTCAGATTTCCTGGTTTCACTGGAAAGATTTGTATCAAAATAGGTAACAGTTCACCCCACCTAAACCTCCCCCATCAAGGGGGAGGAATACAAGGGGACAATGAATATTCCCCGCCCCTGGTGGGGGGTTAGGGGAGGGGGTGAACTGCTACCAAAATAGAATCATATTTATTTTTTACCTAAATGTATATGTTTTCACGAAACAAAACGAAGGAGACTATGTATGGCGACACTAAATATTAAAAGTACATCAGGGGAAACAGACACTATCAAAAAATTCCTGACTGATGGTCTTGAAGAAGAAAAGCGAAGAATTAAATTTGCATTAGATTTATCTGATTCAACAATCAGAAATTATGAAAAGAAATACCACATGTCTTCGGCAGCTTTTATTGAAAAATTTAAAAATGGAGAGATAGAGGAAAACGATGACACTTTCAATTGGTGGGCTGAATACAAACTAAGAAGCGAACTTTCACGAAAAATAAAAACAATTGAAGATATTGAGATATGTCAACAATAAAAGATTACTTGCATGAATTGGAAAAGCTTATCCATGATGCGCCATGTAAGTTATTTGCTGATTTTCAAATAGAAAATAGGGGAGACGTTGCATTATATTTGAGAGGAAAAATTATTTTTACCAATGAAAGCGAATTACAGTTTAAAGAATACTTTATTACTATCCCGATAATGAAAAAAGTGGCTTATTCTTATCATTACCAAAATAGAGACAAAGAACTCATCTTCAGATACGACAGTGCAGAGCATCACAAAGAAATAGAAACCTATCCATACCACAAGCATGTAATCAATGAAGTGTTACCTTCAGACATCTTGTCATTGAAGGAAGTGATAAAAGAGATACTCCAAACATTAATCAAGGTATAAATTATGCCAAACGATAAACGCCTGATAAAAGAATATTGAAATGTTCTGAGACACTGCAGAACTAAGGTTAAATATACCAATGAACGTCCAGTAATTAATCCTCAATGGATACACGACCAAAACGAAGTGCCTCGATTATTGGACATATTTAAGAAGTTTCTGGTATCGCAAATCACCAGGCTGGGCTTATGAGCAAGAACGACGCGTTGCAATTGAGCTTAATAAATGCAGAACATCAAATGGAATGTTCTTTCTGGGCATTCCCACCGATTACCCCAACCTCAAGCGAGTCATTCTTGGAGCGCGGTGCAATTTTGGAATGAGCTATGTGAGACGTGCATTGGATTTGAATGGATTTGACTACGTGGGTGTTGTTCAAGCGAAACAAGAATACCAAAACATATGACATAAGATGCTGTCCAGAAAAGATTTCAGGAAGACAATTAGGTAGGGGGCAGGTTTGAAACCTGCCCCTACGGGTTGTATATTGAAGCCTACATTTGGGACTTTTTGGACAACCCCCTTGATTAGCCCTATAAGGGCGATACTACTCACGACCCTTTAATGGGGTACTTTAGCAATTTTAAGTGCATCTCTTACACTCAATAAAGAAAGAATTTCCAAAACTTATCACCAATTTTTTAAGGCTTAATTTTTTTAAAAAAGGAATAAATAATAGTTGCTTTTAACTAATAGTTATGCTATAAATTTACCCAAAGTTTAAAAATTAAAAGGGAGGAGAAAATTTCCAAAAGATGTGTCGCGCGCATCAGTAAACGAACTCTTTTATCGGTTTGAGGCTTCGCCTCGCTAGTGTAGTGTCCCGTAAATAGCTAGACATATTGGGAGAAAGGTGCTATGATTTCGGGCATGGCGAGAACCAGTCTAGCAGTGGAATTGTCGGCTGCGGATCAAACGCGGCTGCAGCAGTGGCAGTCGGCTCACGGCACGCCACAGCAGGTCGCGTTGCGGTGTCGGTTGGTCTTGGCCGCTGCGGCGGGACAGCAGGACTTGGCTATCGCTTCTGCCTGCGGAGTCAACCGCCATACCGCCGCACTGTGGCGGGGGAGAGTCCTGGAAGCCGGGATAGACGCGGTCTGGGAGACTCAAGCCAGTCGGGGTCGTAAACCGCAGTATGACCTGGCCCAGTGCGACGCGCTGATTGCCGCCACCTTGCAGACCAAGCCCAAGGGCATGAACTGGAGTTGCCGACTGATGGCCAAGGCCCAAGGCATGAGCAAGAACACGGTCAACCGGCTTTGGCAATTGCATAACCTCAAGCCGCACCTCAGCCGGACATTCAAGCTGTCGCGGGATCCGAAGTTTGTGGAGAAGCTGACCGACGTGGTGGGTTTGTATCTGAATCCGGCGCGGTGCTTTTGTCAGCGTTCCAGAATTGGTGCAGGCCATCGAAGCCTTTCTCGCCGCCTGGAATGCTGATCCGCAGCCGTTTGTCTGGACTGCCAAGCTGGAGGACATCCTCCGTAAGATCGAGCGGGCTCGGGCCAAACTGGAGTCCA
>JANLHY010000311.1 GCA_024653795.1 Candidatus Brocadiaceae bacterium
TCGGATGAATTACTGACTCCGCGAACAATGTCCGCAATTCCCGTTACCTCATAGATGATTTGTTTCACAGCTTCACGCTGATCCATCAATTGAACAAGAACCTTGGCTATGCCTTCAATCGGGGATTCGTACAAAGCTGCCGCCAGTCCACCCTTTTCGGCAAGATTGACGAACTTTTCGATTGGAACAAACTCATCGTCACCGGCAGACGCGAGTTTTGCCAATTCGGGATAGGCGGCATCGTAAACGCCACGTCTGCGCAGTCCATCGGTCAATGCGTCAATGCGCGCCGTGAGATTGTCCAATTCGAGCGCCTGATCCTGATATTGTGCGTATTCTGGAACAGGAATCATCGTATTGGTGTTCTTGATCGAATAGACCGGCTTGGGACAGGGGAAGAATTGCTCAAGATTCAGCGGGTCATCTTTGACTGCTAGACGTTCGCCTGGCAAACCCTTGCATACAACATGCACCTTTTTGCTGGTCTTGTCCCATATCGACCAGACGAGGGCACGCTTGAACATGTCATCGTTTTCTTCCTCCTTGTCCTTGGGCTTCCAGTCCAGTGTGCATTTAGCGCCTTTCTTGCCGAACTGTGCCTTGAGTTCATCCCGCGTCAATAGCTCACCGAATGCCACCCATCGCACCTTGCTCCAGCGTTTAGCCGGACTCATGCGGAACATCTCCCATTCGACGTATTCAGTCTCTACGGTTTCATAGATCACCTCCTGAACAGGTTCACCGGCATCCATCAACGGCTCGCCAGTTTCTTCGTTCTGCATGGGTGCATAGCTTGGGATGTACTTCACCCGCGCCACACCGCGCCCAGGTAGCAGGTAATCCTCAACGATCCCGGCCATCACGCCGTCGAAGTCGTATGAATCGGCACAATAAGCCAACGCGCGCTGCAATACCTGCGCAGCTTCACGGCCTACCGGATCGCGGTCAAGGAAGCGCCTGCGCACGTCAGGAATGGGGGATTTTTGATAGATTACACCGCGTAACACTTCGGTGTTGGAGAACAGGATGTTGAATCGGGACTTGCGATTGTCCTCATCGTCTGCCGCTTCATCGCGGTAACGGTCGATTACCTTTTTGGCACGCTTGCGCCATTTATCTTCGTGCGTAGATGAAAGAGATAGCTCACGAAGCCACGAAGTAGTGATCTTGCCTTCGTCAGTATCTTGGTCTTTAGACTCGATTTCGCCGGCCATGCTATCTCCTCGAATTCTCCGGGCAATAAATCAAGCGCAGCCGGAGAAATGGATGCGCCACAACTGCCGCACATCATAATTGAGTTGGGTGTCGGTTTTTCGACATTATTCGGCATGGTGACGCGCTCGGCTTCCATCATGTCCGGTCTTGCTCCAACATCGTCATACCAGAAGGCAATGCCGCCACAGGCATCCTCACCGATTCTATGGATTGCGGTAATCATATCCGTCCACTCCTTTTGTTTTTAACCTCAGACTGCGCAATGAACTG
>JANLHY010000314.1 GCA_024653795.1 Candidatus Brocadiaceae bacterium
CGCCAGAGAAATGGCATGGACTCAAGGACGTTGAGTTGAGACACCGTCAGCGATACGTCGATTTATTTACCAATTCCGAAGTTATGGATACCTTTCTGAAACGCATTAAGATTTTAAAGTATATTCGAAAATTTCTAGATGACCTCGGTTTTGTAGAGGTAGAGACTCCAATGATGCAATCCATTCCGGGTGGCGCTGTCGCAAGGCCCTTTATTACACACCACAATGCGCTCGACATCGATCTTTACCTGAGAATTGCTCCTGAACTTTATCTGAAAAGATTGCTCGTGGGTGGAATGGAGCGTGTTTATGAGATCAACCGCAATTTCAGGAACGAGGGTATTTCCACGCGGCATAATCCTGAATTCACCATGATGGAGTTATATCAGGCATACAGTGATTATAACGGTATGATGGAACTTACAGAGAGTCTTGTGACATCGCTGGTAAAAGAACTGTACGGTGGATATGAGATCCCATTTGGTGAACGAAAGATTGATATGACTCCACCCTGGCGTCGTGCCACCTTTTGTGAATTGTTGAAAGAACACAGCGGTGTGAGTTACGAAGACGAAGCAGGGCTGGTAAGGAAATCAAAGGAGCTAGGGCTTGAGACCGAAGGCGTGGATCGCGACAATATGGCTAACAATATCTTCGAACAGTTGGTAGAGCAGGCACTAAATAACCCAACCTTTGTGCTGGACTATCCCACCTCGATTTGCCCGTTAACAAAGACATGTGAATACGACCCTCGTTTTGCCCAACGGTTTGAGTTATACATTGCGTCTATGGAAGTTGCCAATTCCTATTCAGAGCTCAATGACGCACCGGAACAGGATAAGCGATTTCGTGAACAGTTGGGAACGGAGGCCGATATTGTCGGTAAGGTTGATGAAGATTTCCTGACTGCTTTAAAATACGGTATGCCGCCTGCCGGTGGGCTTGGAATAGGCATAGACAGGCTTATTATGATTCTAACAAACAATGTATCCATCAGAGAGGTCATCCTCTTTCCGATCCTCAAACCAAAGTAATTTTACTAATAACTTAAAAATGACTCAGAGTGATAAACCCATGTATGTAGCAATATCTCTGGATATTGACCCGGATGCCAATAGCGCCGCTGAAGGACGGCATGATGCACTTTCTTCTCCCATAGAATATGGCGAGATACGGGTAGATGCCTGCAAAAAAGGGTTACAAAAAATATTTGAGTTATTAGAAAAATATGATATAGACGCCACACTCTTCTATGAGGCGCGAACGGCACAAATGCTCATTGAAGATGGAATGTATCTGCCGAGATTATCTGAAAGACATGAAATAGCCTGCCATTCTCTGAAGCATGAGGATTTCTTAGGGAAGGTGTCCGGCATACCTATGGAGGAAAAATCCATTGAGGAGTCTATTGATAAGGCAAAGGAAATCCTTGTAAAAGTTTTTAAGCGAGAAATTAAGGGATTTCGGGCGCCTTATACAAGAATCAACCACACCGTGGTAAAAGTTTTAGAACGGTTAAGATTTCAATATGATTCCTCCGAAACGGTAATTTTAGGTACTGAATGGGCAGGCAATCCTTATCCGCTAAAGGCGTTTGATTCGAGTCTCATGGAACTGGCATTGCCTTCCTTTCGCGATGCGAAAGGAAAGAAAATGTCATCTTATCTATGGGCTATTTTTGAAGGTCGAAGGATTTTTAGCGAATATATTGATGCGGTTGTACAGGCAAGAGATATGGCCAAACAAGGTCTTTTTGTTTTTTCAATTCATCCCTGGCATTTGTATGTAGATTGTCTGGGAAACCAATTTGGCAAGGATCGGGTAAGAGAAAATGCAGAGAATTTAGAATCCATATTTTCTCAACTTAAACAAATGCAGGGAATTCGAATACTTCGACAAGATAAATATATGGAAGCTTGGCTTGAGAAAGAAGATTCAAACTAAATTACACACCCGCTTCGCATACTTCTCGCTGGGTAAGTTTGGTAGTAGCTTTTCTTCCGCGTATCATCTCCAGAAATCCTTCTATCCGTGTGGAAAACTGTCCTGGCATGTAGTTGTGGTCATCGACACAATCTCCATCGAGGCTCAGGAGTGGATATCCTATTTTGTTAAATTCTCTTTTTAGAGTAGGTACTGCTGCATTATTTCTTCTGCAACCCCACGAGGAAAATACTACAACACCATCCACATTGTATTCCCTGGCAAGCATCTTGGCAACCACAATGCGCCGTTCAAGCGGGCCATTATAATGGCTGGTAATAAGTTTCTTTGCCAGGCTCTCGTAAGGTTTCTGTGGATCAAGTTTGTCCCAGTAAACGTAATTTGTTTCTTCAAAGACGATTTTTACCCCTTGCTCTTTTTCTAATTTCGTCAAAAAATCAATCTTGAAATAGGGTTTCAGTTCTAGCCAGAGAATTTTGATCAGGTCTTTTGGAGGTGTTCTATTCGCCTTTTTATTTTCTTCAATCTTTTCGCTCAATTCAGCAGCAAGGCTGGAGAAAAACTCCACCGACAATTCCGAGCCGATTAATAAATACGCCGGAAACATAAACCCCAGGGCTTTACTGCCTGAAAGGGGGCAACAGGGGTCTTTTCTTAATTCATTGATTTCCAGCATTTTTGCCCGCGTCTGATTTGAGTATTCAATTGCCTGTTCAAACGATTCCTGTTTCATCTTCATTCCCGTTACTTCTTCCAGCCGTTTCGTGAAATCTTCCAGTTGTTTCGCCAGGTAACTGACAGAGTAATCATCTTCCTCATACGGAACATCAATGACGATGGTCTCTTTCCCAGTCACTGTTTCACATATCTTTGTTGTCTTTGTGTTATTATCGCATAATGTCGTGGTGGCTGCCTGAAGGATATTTCGAGGAAATAAGTTTCTGAATGCATGGCCAATTGCAGAGCGGTGAAAGGTACAGATATCTGTGGGCACGCCGTATGATTCTGCTTCTAAGAGTCCCTTTGAACTTTGACCCAAGCCTGCAAAGAGCGCCGCTCCGATTTCGAGGCAAAAAGGATAAAGTCCCATCGCAAACAGGATTTCCGAGGGAACAAACATCGTCGTCCAAATAGTCCTTTTGGGGTTGGCATAGGCGTTGTACAAATGCCTTACGCCTACACGCTCCTGCACACGTAGGGAAACCAATTCCTTCTTTTTATTTCCACGGCAGAAGAAATGGTATATTCTCATAAACCGCAAAAGTTCTCTAAATAAGATCGGGGAAATACGACGCAGGAATGGTTCTGCCCATTCTTTAAATTTTCGAATGGATATCATGTTTTATTTATTTTTTATTTGAAGCGCCGGTTAGTTGTTCAAGAAATGCCTCGACCCGTGTCTTGATTTGCCCTTCACTACTCATGGTGTAATCGCAATTTAAATGAAGAAGTGGAATATTTTTTTCATGGAACGTCTTTTTAATTACTGGGTAATCCAGGAGATTATGGTCACAGAATTTTAAGGTATGATAAATCGCGCCATGAATCGACTTCTCCTGCATAATAGACAGTACATTGTTGATCCTCTCGAAAACATTAACCATTCGGGAACAAGGCGCTCTCTTGATGTATCTTCTGGCAATTGACAAAATTGGGTCATTAGTAATATTAATCTGGGCGTCAAAGTAGCGGCTGCCATTACACAAGTCCTCTGCAACAATTTTGGCGCCAGCATCTTCTACGACCTTCATAATCTTCTCGTTTTCCATGATGCTGCCCCAGACAAACAGCCGGGGTATATCCCGCGTATCACGGATGCCCTCTTTTTGTTTCATGACATGGCTTAAGTATTCCTGGAATTTTTCGGGAAGGACATTGGCGCCCTTCTTCAACAGGGAAAATATCTCATATCCGGATTGTCCAATATACCCGCTCCAGTATTTTTGTAAAAATAATTGCACTCTTTCCCGAACTGCATTATATATGGAAATACTGTGATTGATATCATCATGGTGGATCTTTAAGGTAAAATATGATTCCAGTTTCTCTTTAAGTTTCTTTAACAGGTTTGCGTAATAATAAACCGCAGCTTCATCGGTATTTTTCGGTATATCCAGGATATAGTTAAATGTCTTCTTACCTTCATCCAATTTAACCCATGCGTCATACAGCCTGCGCATCCCGTCACATGAGTTGACAAACACCATCCCTTTAAAGTCTTCCAGGTTGCCATTGATTTTCTGGTCTACTACGGCCTTGATATAAGGACAGATATTGCCGCAAAGCATTTCATTGGCAGCGCTCGATTCCTTTTCAGATCCCTTGATCCTGACCGGATGAAATCCAGCGGCACGAATAAGTTCTACGGGGGTATACGAACAAAAATAACCGATTTTAGGTAAGGTATTGTCTTCGACTGAAAACTCGGCAATGGACGCCCCGGTGGATGAATTTCCAGAAACAGATACAGACGTTTGAATCTTTGACTGCACCTTTTCTAAGGCGATTAATGCCGCTCCGAGCGCTCCGTTGATTTGTGGTTCTTCCGAAATCTTGATCTTACACCCAAGATTCTTCTCCAACTCCGTTACTACACCGATATTCTTTGCGACACCGCCCGTCATGACAATCTCTTCTTCCAGTCCAATCCTCTTTACCTGCGCGGTGATGCGTTTGGCAATCGAGAGATGTAATCCCTTGCAGATATCTGCTGTTTTGTGATCTGCGCCAATGAGGGATACGACCTCGGATTCGGCAAAAACCGTGCAAAGACTACTCACAGAAACGTTATCCTTCCCATTCAGCGAAATTGGACCCATTTCTTCTAAGTCTATCTCCAGAGTCCTGGCCATAACCTCCAGGAACCGGCCAGTTCCGGCTGCGCACTTGTCATTCATAACAAAGTCGAGGACGTTTCCATTTGCATCGACCTTAATAACCTTGCTATCTTGCCCACCGATATCAATAATGGTCCTGGATTTAGGGAAATAATAGTTTGCACCCTTAGCATGGCATGTGATTTCAGTTACAACCTCATTGGCAAATGGCACCTTAATACGCCCATAGCCGGTGGCAACAATATAATCAATATCCTTTTCTGTCAGTTTATGTTCTGTAAGTATCTGATGAAAAGTTTTATCTGCCGCTTTTTTACTGCTAGCGCCGGTTGGTATGATTATTGAGGAAAGAATCTCCTTTTTTTCGTTCAACAAAACTCCGTTCGTTGATATGGAACCAATATCGATTCCTATAGTATACATTCTATAAAATCTCCTTAGTTATATGATATAAATTTGTTATTCAGTTTCGGGTTTGGGTGCTATCAGGCTCATCCAGATATTAAATACAAACAAGCCAACAGAAACAACCTGTAGACTTGCGAAGATTTCTGCGACTGGATGAATAGGACGGAAACATACTAATCCGACAAGACCAACGTTTGCAATATAGAATTGAAGATTGCCCAGCCTGGGATAGGCTAGTGGTGTTCCGGAAAATCTGGGCAGGATATGGTAACCGACCCCAAAAATCATCATCGACATCCATCCTAAAAGGTTTAAGTGGACATGGGTGAAGAGTAGCTGGGCCGGGTAGCTTTTCATAAAAATCATTATCGTGCCGATTATGGCTGCAATGAAGAAATACACCAGACTGGCACGCACAAAATTTTTAGAAAGAGGATTCATGCAATAACAACTCCTTTCGTAACACTAATTGGCTTATCAATGTTACAACAAAATTACACTCGCACAAAAATTAATTAAAAAATAAGATTATATTAAAAATATAGATTGTCAATTAAAAAATTATCGTATGATTTTTATTTGATGATGCCCCCCTTTTGGGCTATCTACACAACTACTGTTGCTATAAGCATAGCGCCTAACGGTTCGAAAGTTTGAGAAGTCAGCCAAAGGAGGATTTGGACGAAGTGAACTCTTTTACATCATGTTGTCTGTCCGTTGTGTGCATTTTTAAAAATGAATTTTGAAGGCTCGACCCACAGTCCCCTGACCCTGATAATACCAAGGTGCATTCAGAGGAATACTAACAATAATAAGTTTACCCGTAAGACATCCTAGTGCGGCGTAGCCGCAACCAAAGTGCCTAAAGTGTAAAATGTCTAAAGTGACTAAAGTTAATGGTTTACTTTGTTCCAATATTAGAAAATTCTTT
>JANLHY010000334.1 GCA_024653795.1 Candidatus Brocadiaceae bacterium
TTCTTTCATTTTTTTTCTTCTTTCTTGAATTATTTCTTGAAGAACGCAAAAAGGATGGCAGTCAAGACACCAACGATGGAAGTGAATTGCCCAATCCAGAATATGAACATCCATTTGATGATTTCCGCTTTTGTATTGGCAATATCTTCCTTTGTGGCAACTTTTCCAAGTAAGGTTTCATTGCTTGTTTCCAGCGCGGTTTCGACTGCCTCAGCAATTTTGGTTGCCTGCTTTTCGTCGAAAACCGAACGCAATGTTTCAAAGATTTTTAATGTGTTGGTATACGCCATTTATGGTCTCCTAATCCTAACGGTCACAATGGATCATGAAAATGTTTATTTTTTAGACAACCGACTTCATTTTCAGGTGAAAATTCCTATACAATCTAGTTATAAACCAATTAAAGATTCTGCCTCTTTAAAAATTTCCTGGATATCTTTCTCTTCCAAACCTGCTCCACGGGCAATACATTCGGCACTATTACGGTCTAACAAGTCATCGGGTGTATGGGAATCGGAACCAAAGACAAGTTTCGCCCCCACCTTTTTTGCCATCTTAACGACGTGCCCATTCGCATAGGCATGACCTTTCCTGCCGGAAACCTCCAGCCTCACACCACGAGCTTTTGCTAATTTTGCGTCGGATTCTGTTATAAGACCCGGATGCACCAGAATATCAGCGCCAGCCTCTATGGCTGCCCGATTTGTACCAGGTAATACAGGCTCTATAATCGTTTCCCCATGCACCAGCACAATAAATGCCCCTAACGCCCTTGCCCGTTTTACCATAGATTTTATATGTTCGGGGCGAAGATGGGTTAACTCAACTCCCCCATGTACCTTGATTTTTGCAACTGACGCTATCTCTTTGCAGGCATTTAAAATGTTAGGTATTACGAAATCGATATTTGAATAATCGACATGGTCGGTTATTACCAGTCCACGAAAGCCCTTTGCCTCACAGCGTCGAATCAATTCTGCCGGTAAAAGAACGCCATCCGAAAACAATGTATGCGTATGCAAGTCAATCACATTAATCACCAAATTTTAATGCGCCCGAGACGACTTGAACGTCTGACCTACGGTTTAGGAAACCGTCGCTCTATCCAGCTGAGCTACGGGCGCATTGAACATTTCAAAAATTTCACAAATACAGAAAATGCCTCTGCCAAACATTAGGTTGGATTAATTATAGCCATAATATGAAAAAAATCAACATCATTCCACATGTTGCGATGGGTAAAAGCTCTCGTTTAAAAGGAACTTAGATTGCCTGCGGCAGCGACTTTTAAGCTCCCCTTAGTGGTAGGACAAGCGTCCCCGCTTGTCATCATAATGTCAGGCGAGGACGCCTGACCTACCATAGGGGGCTGGGGGTGTGTTGCGGCAAACTTACACACCCCTTTATCCCCTCTTTTTAGCTCGATGGAAACCTACTTAACAGGATCATACCCGGAACCACCAAAGGGATGACACCTCAGCACTCGCCATATTCCCAGGCAAATACCCCACACTATGCCCTTTTTTTCTACTGCTTCAATCATATATTGAGAACAGGTAGGATCATAACGACAGGAAGGATGTATGAGAGGAGAAATAATGAATTGATATACCTTGAGTAGTTTAACGATGATGAACTTCATTGGTAAAGGTCTCATTAATTTGGAGTAATAACTTTTTAAATCCGTATTCGACATCTGAAAGTTTCAAATCAGACGAAAAAGGATGCCGCGGAATGGCGATAATGTCGACATGTGTTTTAAGTAAATGTTTATTCAGCCTGTATGCCTCTCTCAGCAAGCGTTTTGCGCGATTGCGCCGCGGGGCATTTCCCACTTTTTTACTTACTACCAATCCCAGGCGGGAATACAGAAAATCGTTCGGTGTGACGTAAAGCACTACCTTATTATTTTTAATTACCTTGCCTTCATTAAAGACCATTTCGAATTCTTTCTTTCGGGTAAGATGTTCGGCCTTTGTAAATTGAAAATTCATTTTTATAGGTTAGCAGAAGGGTGGGATGAAGTCAATGGTTTCGTAATAGTTCACCACAGAGGGCATGGCGCGGCCTCCGGCCGCAACCAAAAGGTGATTTTTGGTCTATTATAAGGTATAGTAGTGTCCTCGTAAATAGTAATCAGACAATTTATAAGAGAAAATTGTGGATTGGGTAGTGACTGAAAGGGAACTCATGCTTTTGTCATTTCGATGATCAAAAGCTTTCTCGATCTTTAGGCATCTGCACCAGTCTAGCCCCAGTTTACAAGTTGTAAAGTAAAAAACGAAGCAAGGTGTTATGTATTGGAGGTTTACGACGACAAGAAATGTATTACCCTCTTTTCGTGTTG
>JANLHY010000373.1 GCA_024653795.1 Candidatus Brocadiaceae bacterium
ATAATTTTATTCCTCATCTATACCTTCAGCCATCAATTTGGCTACCTTCTTTTTCTGATCGAGCAGATGATGAGGCAGGAAAGCGAAATTTGCTATCAAGGTAGGGATAACAGCGCTTGCGATAACTGCCGTGACCAATAATGAATATTGCTCCTGCGTCACTATGCCATGCGAATATCCGTAGAGCGCCGAAATCGTGCCAAAGGTAAGCCCTGTTGACATCATAAGAGTGTAATACCATTTTTCTTTTTGCTTTTTACGGAAAATACCGACTACCGGATAGAGGCCGAATATCTTTGATATTACTTTACCGATGAAAAGCGCCAAAAATATAATTGGCGCGCTTATCAAAGCAGCTATTGAAACAAGAGAGCCTGCGCGGATAAAATAAAACGGCGTAAGAAGTCCCACGGTTAATGTCCTGAACCTACGCACCCACTGATGTTCTTTAGTTGCGAATTCCGCGAGAAGCATACCGGCAATATACGCCGGCAATACCGCCTCGCTGCCGGACCAAAGCGCAAGCGCTCCAAGGCCAAAGAGTACTAATATTACCCACTTTGCCCGGATAGCAGCAGTCTTATTCCCGTAGACTTTCGTCAAAAAAGAGGTCACAACGGGAAAGAGCGCAAGTATGATAACGCTCGCTGCGATAAAAACGATTGTTTTGTAGTTAAACGGGGCAAAAAGAAGGCCAAGGGCGATTACTGTTCCAAGGTCATTGATAAAGCAGGCGCCTAATATGCCTTTGCCGAACTCCGTCCTGTTAAATCCTGTCTCAAGCATTACCGCATAAACAACCGCCATTGAAGTGGTGGAAAGAGCAATGCCCGCCAACCAGCTCGCCCGGGGATCCCAATGGAGAATGAAACGGGCAAGGGCAGTGCACCCAAGGAACGGAGCAAGAAAACCAATTATCCCCACCACAACTACTTCTTTCCATTTAGTTCGAGTCACCTTTGGATCAAGTTCTGCCCCCGCCAGAAAAGTCAGCATTATTGCTCCTGTTGACGCCAGAAAACGAAGCCATTCAAGATTGCTTCCAAAGGCATCGGGACCAAAATAATGGCTGGCGATATTTGCGGCGACAACACCAATACATATTTCAACAAGCGCAATTGAAATTCTTAAATGATGCGCGATAATCGCTGAAAATACAGCCAGCCCCAACCATAACGCAGCAATCGTATAAATTCCTTCCATGCCTTAATACCTCTCATTCGTTATCAGGCAAATTATTTAAAAATTTCTTTGGATATTTCCGTATCTTTGCAGAGAAAGAGAAGATGGTAAAGGGTCACCTTGATTAGTGATTTAATATTTTCTAAAGAAGAAGAAAAGGAGCTTCTCCGGCTTAAAAAACTAAAGCCAAAAAAGCCACTTAAAGTTTATATTATCCCAATGGATATCATAATCGCCTTTTCTATTTCATTCATCTTTTTGTCGCTTACCCTGCCTGAAAAAGGACCCCTTATAAGTAAGGATTTGTCTATGGTTGTTACCTGTTCACATTTAGCCATAGATGCCTTTGATAAACCACCTTCTCCCTCTTGAAGTAAAACATGAGTAGGAGAGGGTCTTAAGTTTGTAGACAAAGGAACGACAATTATATCATTAGCTAACTTATTCCGAATATCTAAAGAGACTACCAAGGCAGGGCGATTCTTAACATCCTTTGGCTTTGATGGCAGATTAACTAAATATATCTCTCCTCTTTTTGGATAATCAGTCATCCCATGTCCTTTTTGCACTTTCTG
>JANLHY010000491.1 GCA_024653795.1 Candidatus Brocadiaceae bacterium
CTAAATCGTAAACATTCGGTAAAGACGTTATGCACTGCCCATTCCCCACTTCCGTGAGGACAAGTTTGTCATTCCCGAATGCTTTTATCGGGAATCCAGCCCATCAACACACGCCTGGATTCCCGCTAAAAACATGCGGGAATGACATTTGTAAGACGTGTTACCGAATATTTACTCTAAATCGATATTTTAATATTGTGTAAATTATTTTAATCCCGGCCTTAACCGAGCCTTTTATAGTCCCTGTGATTTTTGACTGTCCTATGCGTTTTCTATAACGGACAGGCACTTCGATAATACGAAATTTATTCATTATTGCCTTTATTTGCATCTCAACAGTCCATCCAAAATCCTTATCTTTCATATCCATTTGTATCAGAGATTTATACCTGATAGCACGGAAGGGACCTAAATCAGTAAAACGAAACCCAAAAAAAATTCGAAGAAGGAATGTAGCCAGTCTGTTGCCTATACGAGCCCGTAATAATAAAGCTCCTTTTTCCCGTTTCCCGGCTAATCTCGAACCTATCGTTAGATCTGCCTTGTTAGTGACAATTGGACGAACTAAATGCTCCATATCTTCCGGATAATCGCTGTAATCGCCATCAAGGAAAACGACTATCTCTGTGTCCGGGTCAAGGTTCAGAATGCCTTTTAGACATGCATTTCCGTAGCCCCTCCCGGGTTCTCTTACAACGTAAGCGCCTGCATTTTGAGCCTTCAAGAAGGTATTATCCTGACTCCCGTTATCAACAACAACGATCCGATCTACCATTTTTTTGGGAATATCCCGAATTACAGAGTCAATAGCATTTCCCTCATTATATGCAGGAATGATGACTGAAATTTTCGGATAGTTGTTCAGATGATGTTCTTCCACGTTATTTGTAACTATTTAGCCAACTGAAGTTGGTTAAATAGTTACCGTAGCCTCAGTAGGGGCGGTCTGTTTGTAGAAATAAATGCAAAAACATAAAGGAAGCTCCGTAGGAGCGACCTGTGAATGCTTTCTAAAGAAATACGAAATTAAAATACGACTAAGAATAAACAGGTCGCTCCTACGGAGCTAATTCGTTGTTTGATTTCTACAATCTACAAACAGAATGCTCCTACGGAGCTAAAACATTAATCGTAACTATTTTACCAACTTCAGTTGGCTAAATAATTACCATTATTTACGTATGGCTAATTTTGAAGGACTGGGTGGTTGCGTTCATGTAACAGTTTAGTTTTTTGAAAAATTCCTGCAATGATGCGGTAATCATGCAATGTAGGGGTAATTCATGAATTACCCCTACAGGCTGTCATCAAGGCATTTTCAACCATTAATGTTTTCAAAAAACTAAATTGTTACGTATTCATCTGTCAGCAAATGTTTCCTTAGAAAGCCATACAGCAACAAAAAATAAAAAGGGAGATATTCCGGTAATTTTAACCAGTGTACTTCTTGCCATACCCATTCGTTGTTATACTCAATCAGTTTTGAAAATAAAGGATAATTCATAAAATAATAGAAAACGACTGAACCGGTTAACACAAGCCAAGCCTTGTTTGGGAAAAAACAGAGGAATGGGACGATCCAGGTTAGATACCAGGGGTGTACTGTTGGAGCTAATGTTAAAAAAGTACCAATAGACATATAAGAATACTTTATTATAGTAGTGTCAGTATCAAGGGTTGTTTCAATGGGATTTTTCTGTAAATGTTTTTTATAGAAACAAAAAATCACAGAACAAAAAATTATGATTGTAATTATTTTCGATATGAATGGCGACCCTAGAGATAAACAAAATATCAGAAAATGAACAGAATCGTTGTAATGATATTGAGTTCCAAAATGAAAAAAAGTTGAAAATAGTCCCCTGCCAGCGTTACTATAAGGCGAGTATAAAAGTAAAATTACCAAAAAGAGTATGATAAGATATTTGAACTTTCCCCGTGGAATTAAGAAGGGTACAATAATTATGGACACAAATTTTGACATCGTGGCCAAACTGATCGATATAAAAGATTTTATCTGTTTTTTCATAGAGTAGAGATATAAGGCAAGTATGACAAAGAAAATTTGCAGAGAATCACAATGCCCCCTGGCTGCAAAACTAATAAGGACTAATGGACTCCATGCATATATCAACACATGGACAGGTTCTTTTCCCATCATTCTTAAAAACTTTACTAAGAGGAATATTGAAAGTACATCAAAAGTTAAAAAAACAATTTTCATTGATACGAAGGAATGGGAGAATAATTCCGCTACTGCAAACATCATTAACGTTAGGGGAGGATATATAGTAGTCAGGTGTTTATGCCCAATACCAGAAAAGAACCTGTCCCTAAGCTGTTCCAGATTTGAAGATTCTGGCGGGTAAGAGTAAGGATTTAATCCGTTTAATTGTAATCTGCCTTCCCATACATAGCGAAACATGTCATTTGATGGTGTAAGAGATAGTAACGACAAACGGAAAATCAGGGAAAAAACAAGGATAACCCATAAAATCTTTCCAGAACTCTTTTTATCTTCTCCAGAAGAAGAAATTTTTAAAATAGAGAATACAGCAAAAATATACACGATAAAAGATACCATATACAGGAAAGAAAATTTAGGAATATTTTGCATGATATCTCCAACGGTAGAAATCAAGATACAGAGAAGTTCCAGGACTAATCCTGCAATTATTGTTATGATTAATTTTTTATTCAATGGTTATGGATAAATATCTGTTTTGGGATAATAATCTGCCCAGACAAACCAATAAACAGTGATAAAATTAACACGTTGAAGTAATAAACCCTTCATCGGGCCTTTAATTCCAATCCCATTTTCCAAGTCCCATGTCGTACGTGTAATGTTATCTGTAACAAATTCTTGAGAAGGATTATCCTCAAAATCAATGATGTTTCCGTTAACCATTCTGTCATAAACCATGGTACTGCTGGTTTCTTTGTTTTTGTATATAAGTATATTTAATCCCTGAAATGTGTCAGTTACCGTCTTTTTATTATCAAATAGACTGAGAGGATAAGCCTTATGTTTATCATTTACTTCTATTCCAATAACATTTTCCTTTGCACGCAACCGTTCGTCTCTGTTCTCAACAGGGTATATGCCAGTTTTGTTACTCTCATGATAGTTTTTATAAACGTCAGAACCGACAGTCCTTAAACCACGATAAGACAATACCACGGTATCTGGATGTAATTTTCTCCATATACCCCACGGCACTTTTTGATAATTCAGTACCCGGTGAAGTTTTTTACCCGATAATTCTCCATTTATTGCCTTACCATAAACAATTGGCCAGAGTGATTCGGTTTCATAATCAAACATTACCAATGTATTTTTAAGGAGCTTTCCCGATACTCCAAAGGTATATTCTTTGCCATCAATTTTTCTGTCATACACAACAGCCAGATTTGCCAGTGGACACCAGGTAACTGCAATCGCATTATCTCCTATGGTGTCATTAACTATTTCATGATGATTCAGGAGATAAACAGAGTAGGCACGACTTTCTCCATGTATTGTTACTCCGATAACAGATTCACGATCATCAAGTTCTGCTTTAGTCGAAGGAACAAATTCGGGGTTCTTTATAGCAGGGATAGCATCACGGGGAAGCACGTATTTTATTTCTTCATTTTTCTGTGTATTTGCAAAACATATCCGATTTAAATGGATAGTCGAGATTATTGAACTGGCGAACAGACAATACCACGGAAAATTTTTAATGCGAGTTATCTTATTTATCAACATTTTGTTTTCTCTTTAAAATTTTGCAAAAGAGAAAGTATGCCTACATAAAAAAATCCTATTGCATACATCAGTAAAAAAGGTCCAAAAACAAATTTGCTGTTGTTCGTATATTGCATAAATCCTATGAAACAATAGATGCTTAAAAGAATTTCACTGATAAAGATTAATGTCATTGGCAAGGTATAGTTTTTTACCGTCATGCTCTTGCCTCTTGTAACTACACCATATTTAGGCGTTCTGACAAAATCACTTTTCATGTTTAATAATGCTTCAAGCACTGCCTTCGTGTTATTGAGAGCAACGCCACATCCTATAAACATAAGGGCCGGTATGAACAAAGACCTTTTCCACCAATCTTTATAACCTGTTTTTTGAGACACTATATAAAGAAATGACGGGGCAAAGGTGCCTAATAATGTTAAACACAACAAGATTTCCGTAGCAAGAGAGATTGGCGTACGATTTACTGGCAGTTTAAACAGAAACATTAATGGATAGGACAGCAAGGCAAGGACAGTCATCATAGGATGAACCATATATTGGTTGAGATGCACAAATGCCTGTGTCTTTTTTATCAAACTATCTTTCGTCTTGAGTATCTGAGGAAGCATTTTCTTGGAAGTTTGTATTGATCCCTTTGCCCATCTATGCTGTTGAGATTTATAAGCATTAATATCTACCGGTAGTTCTGAAGGTGTTACCACATCAGACAAAAATTTTGTTTTCCATCCTTTTAATAGCGCTCTGTATGATAAATCTAAATCTTCAGTTAAGCTGTCAAAATGCCACCATCCAGCATCGATGATTGCCTCCTTCCTCCAGATGCCGGCTGATCCATTAAAATTCATATAAAGTCCGTTCCACGTCCTGGCACCCTGTTCAATTATAAAATGGCCGTCCGTACCAATACTCTGCGCTATTGTTAAGAGAGAGTAATTCCGGTTTATATACCCCCACCGTGTCTGGACAAATGCAACTTTTTCTTTCTCATAAAAGAATGGGATGGTTTTGTGAAGAAAATCTTTATCTGGCACAAAATCAGCGTCAAAGATTGCTATAAATTCACCTTCAGCTTGTTTGAGACCCTCATTTAAAGCCCCCGCCTTAAACCCGTTTCGATTTTCCCTCGTAATATGTTTTATGTTGAATCCCATTGCGCGATACTTATCAACCAACTCAGTTGCCATTCCCCTCGTTTCGTCATTAGAATCATCAAGTACCTGGATTTCATGAAGTTCCTTCGGGTAATCAATATTTACGACTGCATCGATTAAACGTTTTACCACGTATCTTTCATTATAGATGGGTAATTGTGTAGTAACCTTTGGTAAATCGCCTTTGGTATGAGTTAACCAGAACTGCTTAAGAAATTCCATATTTTGGAATGATTCTTTTTTACCTTTCCTTAGAAAAAGATACACCATGTAATAATTGTTGATACCATAGAGAAACAGCCATAACGCAGCCGGACAATAGAAAATGAGAATGAATATGATAAATGTTTTGTTCATATAATAGTAGTCGCTAAAAGAATAAAATGAACCTTCTCTTATTTTTTCAACAGGCTGCTCAACTCGTCCTCGAATTCTTTTTCTGATACGTAACCAATATGTTTGCTGGCTACTTTGCCGTCTTTTCCGTAAACAATAGTTGTTGGGTATGCCTGTAGATCGTACTTCTGGGCAATATCACCCCCATCAAGATAAACCGGGTAATTTATACCCATTTTTTTCATGAATGGTGGAACTACTTCTTGCCCATTTTCATCAAATGCAACACCAATGATCTCTAAACCTTTATCCTTATATTTCTTGTAAAGATTGATAAAACCGGGTATCTCTTTCTTGCAAGGCGGACACCATGTTGCCCACAGGTCAAGGATTACCACCTTGCCTTTGCTGCTCTCAAGTAAGGTGGTTAATTCTGCAAGATGTATCTTCTTTACTGAATCCCCGGCATAAGAAATCGCTGAGGCGAAAATTACGATTGCTGCAAATAAAAAGGTAAAACATTTTTGTTTAGACATTTTTTTGCTCACGATTCGCTCCATTCTGTTTAAAATGATTACAAAAAATTCAAGGTTTCAGCCTTGAAAGTTCGCTTCCGAAGAGTAAATTAAGCGCCGCAAGGTTTTTGAACACGTCGATGCATGTAATACATTGAGTTACCGCATTTATCACATATTGAAATCTCCTCCCTCTTTTTCATATACCGTATCATGGCAGTCACGAAGCCTGCATGACTCCAGGTCAAAGGCGACACCGATAATGGTTCGTTAGTGTAAGGATTGATCTGTTCTGCAAGAACGCCAGATGCCAAGGCTCTGTCTACCACCCATTCCAGGATGGGCAATGCATTATCCAGTTCGGTCAAATTTTTTGCGCGCATGATGTCATACTCTGCCAGCCACATCGTACAAATAAACCACGGGTTCCCAGTCGCATGCTCTGTATCGTTACCTACACGATGATAAAAATCGTTGGTATACCGAGCAATTCCACCCACAGACGTTTTAACCCACAGTTTCTCCTTCACTGCGTTCATTGTCGATGCTACCATTGATAATTCCGGGCTGAACGTTCCAAAGGCAACAAGCCCGTAAAGACTCGCATCCACTGTCATATCCAGCTCATAACCCCTTGCAGTCCTCTTCCCCATCCTTGCGAATCTTCCCTCGTCCTTATGATAAAAATATGCTACCAATGCCTCTTTCATTTTTTCCGCAATTCCATGATATTTTTTGCCATCTTCCTGTTCTCCAAATGCGCAGGCAAAGTTACCAGCCGCCCGCAGCCCTGCAATAACCGCGGATACAGTAAAAGTATGCACACCGTACCGCTCTTCCCACAGATCGTATGAATTTAAAGGCAAACCGGTCTCTTCGTCCCTGAATTTAACCATAAACTCCGCAGCATTGATGATCAAACACCGGTACAAAGGCTTCACGAACTCGATATCCCTGAACTCATCGTAATGATTCCACAATGCCCAAACGACCAGCGCGATGCCATCTTCCTGGATAGGGAGGCTCTTTTTGTCTTCCTTCACCCATGGATGCCACGAACTGGCAACAGACCTGTCCGGATTATATTTGTGGAGCAAATAGCCGTCTTTAGAAATGACGTCCGCACAAAATTGGAAAAATCGCTTCGTTATGTCTATGTATCCTGATTTGATCATGGCGTATGCAACCAGGGCGCCGTCACGCGGCCACATATAAGAATAAGTGTCTCTGCCCATCTGGACAATATCGGAATCATTCGCAGCAATGATAGCACCGTTATTGTCAATCTGTGTCCGGATAATCAGCAAGCTTCTTTTAAAAAACGATACCAGCCTTTGAGGGAGATCATAGAAATTAAAGGCCTCTTTATTAACCCACATTTTCCAGTAATTTTCAGTACGTCGAATCAATTCCTCAGGCGTCTTCTCCCAGATAACCTTGTTCAGTTTTACCACTTCACTGTGCTTCATCCCCGCAGCAATCCAATAGTGGGCGGTATTTTCACCATATGCCTTTATCTGAAGATTAATGCCTAAGGTAGAATCGACCGAACCCTGGGCGATGGGATTTCCACTTAACGTCCCATCCTCAGCATCTCTCCATGTCCCCTCTGCACCGCGTAACTCCTTGACCCCGGTAGCAAAATGGTCTACCCCGCATTTGGTCGGATCGCAACAATTAATCAGAAAATACCGCTGGGATTTATAGTGAATGATTGCCCTCGTATCCGGGTCATAATATGCCGTATCTCCTACCTCATTTTCATAGATATGAAAATCGTGATTGAAAAACAATCGTATTTCCCGGTCTCTTCCCTCTAAATTTCTAACGATGATTTCCTTTACAAAAATATTTAAATGGAAATCGACCGTGTCATACATCTGGAGTTCAATTTTTAAACGATCATTCCTTGCCTTCACATCAGTCACCAGGGTGTCTTCTTTGTATTTCAACGTCTTTTGCCATTCCCCGCCCATCCAGCTAAATTGTCCATCGACCCAGACACCCATACGACTTGGATGACCAATGGTGTGATTTTCTTTCCCCACGTATGGATAATAAATATCCCTGATCTGATACTCTCGATCGAAGGTAACCAGCATTGAACCATTTCCTACCGGTATGTCTCTGGGCATATAATTTTCCTTCTCTGCAATTAATTTACATTTTCCTCCCCCTGGATGGGGGAAGCTAGGTATAAAACAAGCGAGGTTTTTAAGCAAGCGTGCCTGGTACGTTTTTTTGGTACAGAACAAGCATTTCTCGCAAGGTGTTTACCATTTCTAAATAGGTAGACAATCTTTCGCCCTGTCCGGATTATCTGGCATGGCAACAAAACCAGGTCCTGCCTGTGCGTCGCACGCAGACAGGTGCTACTTGATACCGTTTCTTCAAACCCAAAGTTAAAGTAGAGACACACAGCCGTACGTCTGTACCTTCTAAAAGATGGGTTCAAGTTAATCCCCCTTAGCAAAGGGGGATTTTTTGTCTGCCACTACCCAAAACCCGCATAAATAAAATGAAAATTCCTATACAATCAGGATAAAGGATTACGTTATAGTCTCTATATGGCCGCTGATTCACCTGCTGTAAAAATCTTCTAAGCATTGTATATTCAGAATTAATTGAATAACCAGTTTCCTAACCTGAACGAGTCGGAATCCGTAGCGCGGGTGGTTTATCCCCCGCCATTGGCCGACCACAAGGGATCGGCGCTACATTTTTTTGCCGAAAATGTCAAAATATTTTTATAAAGAAACTAATATCCAATACGCGCCGCCGCTAAATACCGCGGCAATAGGCAAGGTTGTGAACCATGATAAAAGTATTTCCAGTACCGTACGAGCGTTTATACGCTTTGTAATTAACCCTATGCCAAAAAGAGAGCCTACTGACACGTGTGTTGTGGATACGGGCATCCCAAGCTTAGTGGCAAATATTACAAGAATACTGGTGACAAGGTTTGCTGTAAAGCCCTGACCGTGGTTTAAATTTGTGATTTTATTACTCATGGTTTCAGCCACTTTTCTGGCATTCAAAAGCCCTCCTACAGCCATACCAAGAGCAACAGCAAACATGCCACACGGGATTGATAGGCCTTTCGTTAATAACAAGAGGGCAACGATCTTCGGGGTATCATTAAGACCCCGCGCAAAGCTGACAACCCCGGCAGAGCAAAAATGCAAAGAATCCAGCAATTTCTGGCTATTTATACCCAGGAAACATCCTTGATAAATTTCCTGGCAGTTTTCTTCTGTGTCAATTGTAGCGCCGATAGTATTACCGTATTTTACACTCAGAGCAGGGGCAGGCATACATGATGGAATTGCTTTTCTCTGTTCACCAACACAAAGGCACCATTCCTTTGTTATGCCAGAACGGATACGCATATTCCGGAAAATAATATAAAAAACGCTGCCAAGGACAGTCGCAATAACAGGACTGAGTAAAAGCGGCATGAAAAAGGCGCTGCCCAAAACGGCAAAATTAACCTGTGAACCTACAGCTACAAAACCAGCGCCGACCAGGGCGCCTGTCAGACTATGAGTGGTTGAGATTGGAAACCCTGTAATCGTTGCAACCATGACCGTAATAGCAGTGCCAATAGCTACCGCAGCAAGAAATTCAGGAGCAGTTGCGATGCTTTGGGGAACCAAGCCTTTACCAGAAAAGGTCTTTACAAGACCGTATGCAAAAAATAGGGAAGCCAGAGAACCAGCAAATGTTGTAATAGTTGCCCACCAGATTGCAAATTTATAATTAGTTGTCTTGCTTCCGAAAAGTGTAGCTACCCCTTTGAAGTTGTCATTTGCACCGTTTGAATACGC
>JANLHY010000493.1 GCA_024653795.1 Candidatus Brocadiaceae bacterium
TTAACACTGCCCAACTTTTGGTGATCTTCCGGCTTGTTCGGATTATGATATAGGGACACCTTGAGACACTGGGAGGGGATTATACCGCTTAGGGTGAAGACAGTCAAATTAAATATGGCGGTTATGCCCAGGCCGAAGGTTGTCTTTGTAAGACTATATTAGCTGGTTATAGATATTGTTTGGGGTGAAGTGCCAAACAGTCCGCCATATTTAATTAGACTCTAATTAAGAGTATGAGCAGGGAAAAGTTATTAGTTGGGTCAATGAAGTCAAATTAATACTACCCAGAAAATCCCTGCCCAAGAGGGGACTTTCTAAATTTAAAAGTGGAGGAGGAGTTGATGAAATCTCTGGAGAAAAAAGAATGAAGGACTATCTTTGGAAAGTATCCATGGGATGTGTCCTCGCCTTCCTTATTTCTTATTTGATTTTTTGTATAAAGAATATTGTGGATTTCCTTAAAGATATGTTGCTGAACCGTATACCTATGTACCCTTTCTATTAAGAAACAGAATATTTTTTAAAATTTTGCAATTGACATTTAATAATTTTTTTATATTTTGATTGAAACTGAGTCTCATTATATATTATATTTTACGTAAAAGGAGGATTTGAAAATGTCAGTACTTATTGTAGGCGGTGACCATTTAGGGAGCATCCCAAAGGAGCTTGATAAACTCGGAGTGAACAAAGTTCGGCACTTAACAGGCAGGAGCAGTCAAAAGATCCGTAACGGCATTCCGGAAACGATGGACTTTGTAATTATGCTGTGCGACTTTGTGAACCATAACTTAGCTTACCAAATAAAGAAGTCTGCCGAAAATAGAGGAATTCCTATCATCTATGCAAAAAGGTCATGGTCGTCTATTTATCAAAAGATGAAGGAAGGTCAGCAGCAATTTAAAAAAGTCGGATTACAACTTTCTTTAAGTTGAAGATAAACAGGATGCCCGGTAAAAGAGCAGGTTCTATAAGCCTCTGGTAAGGAGAAAGTGTTATGACAAGAAATGCATTCTTTATATGTCAAAACTGCGGTAATGCCAAAAAATTTAAGGTATTTATTGGTAATTTCCAGGTTATTGAACAATCTCCCGAATTGGGAATCCGTATCAATGAAAGCAGCGTTTTGCCTAATTTACGACAAAATGATAACTATGTTGAGTGCTTATTGTGTCTGAAGAAATCAGAGTATGAAAGAGCTGCTACTGTTGGGAAAAAATATGTGCAGATTATGCAAAGGCTTAAGGGCAATACTTTGTAAGGTATTACACAGCGCAGCAAAGCCGCAACCAAAGCAGTGAAGATAAGGCAAGTGGCGTGTGGCAGGTGGCGGGTGACGTTTTAGTCGTCACTCGTCATTCGACACACGTCACTATTTCTAAAAACTTACACAAACTTGTCCTCATGGAAATGGGGAAAAGAAGTTTTTACAGGGTAAGACTATAATTGACCTATAATCCAAGTTATAACAATGAAAATGCAAGATAATATGTCAATGTTATTCTATTACACCCCCTAAACTCTGGGAAAAAGAAATCAATCATATTGCCTTTGTTGGGCATGAAGAACTTATGCATTCAAGAAAATTGTTATAATCAAAAGTATTTGTAAAAAATAATTATTTCTGTTAGTATTTTTACCTTCATGAACCGAAAAGGATTATTAAATACAGGATATCTTGTTATAATATTGCTGTCTTTTGCCCTATTTACAGCCATACTTGCAGGGTGTGCTACTCAGGGCTTTAAGCTCAGGAATATGGCGGGTGTTTCTCGTTATTTTAACGCAGATAAAAACATCGTATGGAATGCGATAATACAATCTGCGGAAGGAATCCCGGTTGAAATCAATGACAGGGAAAAGGGAGTTTTGAGAACACACTGGGTTAAGGGATGGTCGGCGAATAAGACTACCGGACTCCTTCTGGAAGGGCACTGGCAGGAACGCTGTCGTTTACTGATTAAAGTAAGTGAGGAACAAAGCAGGACGTACGTTTCTATCAGTGCACAGGTCGAGACGAAGGCGCCTGGTGGCAGCCAGGCGTACCGATGGTCCCGCATTCCATCAGATGGCACTATTGAACAGGAATTTTTGGGGAAATTAGAAAATATTCTCGGCGAAAAGCTGAGATGAGTATTATCTTTTCTTGATATGCAGAATTTTTATTTGAGTAGCCGAAAACCTAATTTATTATGACAATAAAACAAATATTAATCACATTTTTACTACTTCCTCTATTGGTTGTATCCAGTGCATTTATTCCGGATACGGCAAAGGCGCAAACAGAGACAGAGCCGGCAGACAATTTCCAACTCCAGGCTTACCTGACAGAAGAACAGGCGCTTGCCCTCGTCTTCCCTGAATGTGACGAGATTGTAACGGATGAATTTGTTATGACCTCTGAAGAAAAAAACAGCCTTGAAAAACTGTTAAGCAGGAGGCTGTATGAAGATGGATTTAGGACTTATATAGGAAAGAGGGATGGCGCTATTCAGGGATATGCAATTATTACGGAAGAGATCGGGAAGTTCCATCCGTTTACTTTTGTTGTTGGCGTGGGCACGGATGGAAAAATTAGTAATGTGGCTGTCCTGGTTTACCGTGAGAGCCGCGGTGGAGAGATTGCCAAGAAGCGTTTTCTCTATCAGTTCATGGGGAAATCCTTTAAAAATCCAATCAGGATTAATAAAGATATTATCAATATTACCGGGGCTACCATGTCTGTGCAGTGTATGTGTGCTGGGGTAAGAAAGGTAATTGCTGTTATTAATGAATATTATCTCAGCGGTAAAAGAAATGTGAGCGATCTCAAGGTGGCGAGTGGTCATGTGGTAACACCCGTAAAAGAACAGTCCATTGAAGAAACAAACAAATCTCAGAATACAAAGAGTAATGAAAAGACCTCGCCCTTTTCCCCCCCTTCACAAGGGGGGGGCAGGGGGGGTAAAGAATCAATCTCCGATATAAAACTTCTGAAACAAACACGCATGGTTATGGGTACCTTTGCCGAGGTGTCAATTTACTCGAATGATGAAAATACCGCCGGCAAGGCTATCGAAGAGTCTCTGGATGAAATGGAACGTATGGATCGCATCATGAGTAATTACAAAAAGGAAAGTGAACTTTCCCGGTTAAACAAAAAAGCCGTAAAATCGCCTGTTCCATGCAATGGAGAACTCCTCGATGTAATTGAACAATCACAGTATTACAGTGAATTGAGCGGCGGCGCCTTTGATATTACCGTATCTCCAATTGTTGCACTGTGGGGATTTTTTCGTGAGAAAGGAAATATGCCGCCCGATAAGGAAATAGAAAGGCTTTTACCCGCCGTCTCGTATAAGAACATTGTAATAAATAAAAGTAACAATCCTAAAAAACCAGCGACCATTTTTTTAAAAAATACTCAAACCCAAATCGATCTGGGCGCTATAGGGAAGGGATATGCAGTGGATAAGGCACTGGAAATTATCAGGAAATATGGTATTAATAATGGTTGTATCAATCTCGGTGGAAATATCTATGTGCTGGGCACGCCTCCGGGCAAAAATGCGTGGAAGATTGGCGTACAGCACCCGCGCGACGGAAATGAAATCCTGGGCTATCTTGAACTCAGGAACGAGGCCACGGCTACATCAGGGGATTACGAACGGTTCTTTGAATTTGACGGGAAACGGTATTCCCACATCATAAATCCGCAAACAGGAAGACCGGTGAGCGGCACCCTTGCAACTACGATTGTGGCTCCCGCAGGCACAGCGGTGGATGCGTTGTCTACCATCGTTTTTGTTTTAGGTCATGAAAAAGGTATGGAACTTATCAAAAAAATTCCCAATGCAGATGCCATGATTGCGTATGAAGATAAGGATGGGAAAATAGCAATAGATATGACAGAAGGGTTTAAGGACAAATTCAAAAAAACCGATGAATAGTAGAAACCACAGATTACGCAGATTCCACAGATGAAAAATAACTTAATAAATTGTCGATACAGTATTTTGAAGGAGAAAGCAATGTCAAGCGGCATGTGGTCACTCCCAATCAGCAATAAGATTTTTTTCACCTTTTTTCTATCCATTATGACAATAGCCATTGGACTCGGCTTCCTGAATTATTACGAGAGGACAGGCTTTTCTCCGCAAAAGACGTTGCGCTATTACTGCGGTGATGAAGAGGAAGATATGGAAACTCCTCTATCTGCCGAAGAAAACAAGGCAAGGCTGGAAGAAGGGTTGGCCTTCCCAAAATCCTACCGGGAACTTTTGGAGGTAACCCACACCCACATCTTTTCTATTCCCATCGTTGTATTTATACTCTCCCGTATCCTTGCAATGACGCACTCGCGCGAGGGATTAAAGATTACGATTTATGGCGTTTCTTTTATGGGTATTATCCTGAACCTGGCAGCCCCATGGCTCATCAGGTATGCATGCCATCACTTTGTGATTACCTTTACCATTTCCAACATCCTCCTCCTCCTGAGTTTCGGCGCCTATATCTTTATTCCCCTCTATGAAATGTGGCTCAGAAAAGACAATGAGAGAAACGAACATGACGATGTAAACAGTACTTAGTGCGTTTGTATTAGTTCCAGTGTCGCCTGTCTATATCAGATTTTGGAGAATTTTGCAGGGTCTTGATGCATAGGAAATTCAATTGCTGGTTCAATCGTCCTCGATTGAACCGAAATATTTCGGTTCAGGTTACAAGCCTGGGGCAGCACATAACAGTGGCAGGAGGACACTCCGTGCATAGAATTAGTTGCCGAAGGCATAATTAATCTTGTTCGTTCTGCGTTTCTCCAGGGGTTCTGGTGCTTTTATCGAGTGGTGAGAGTTCTTCTATTTCCTTCTTACTTCCAGCCCCCAAAACCTTAAACTTTCGGGCAGAGGGGAGCACGCGACCTTCGAATGACGCAACGGCTGCATTAAATGACTCTACTGCCCTTCCAAGAGACCACCCAAGTTTGGACAGGTGTTCGACCATCGTGGCAATGCGCTCATGAAGTTCCTGACCGAGTTCGCTGATCTGCTGGGCATTTTCTGCTATTTGTTCCTGCCGCCAGCCATAATGCACCGCACGCAGGAGCGCAATCAGGGTCGTTGGCGTTGCCAGGATAACGCGATGATTAACGCCCTCTTCAATCAATGACGGGTCTTGCTCCAGCGCTGCGCTAAAAAATGTCTCACCAGGCAGAAAGAGGATTACAAATTCAGGAGTCGGCTGAAACTGATCCCAATAAGATTTTGCGCTTAGTTTTATCATGTGTGATCGAATCTGTTGAGCATGTTCCTTGAGCTTGTATAAGCGCTGGTCATCATTTGCCGCTTCCAATGCCTCAAGGTAAGCCTTAAGCGGCGTCTTTGCGTCGACAACAATATTTTTACCGCCAGGCAGCCGCACGATTACATCGGGACGCAGTCGTCCGTCTTCCGTTAGAACGGTTTGCTGCTGATAAAAATCACAGTATTCCAGCATACCAGCAATCTCGACCACCCTTTTCAATTGTATTTCTCCCCAATTTCCCCGTACCGTTGGCGTCCTGAGCGCCTTAACCAGATTACCCGTCTCAGACTGTAACTTCTCCTGTGTGGAGATGAGGGACTTGACCTGTTCTGTTAAGGTTCCATATGCAAGCTGGCGTGCCTTCTCCAATTCTCTGACATGAGTGTCCACTTTTTCTAGTGACTGTTTGATGGGTGTAACGAGGTTTTCTACAGCCTTTTGTCTCTGATCGAGGTCTCCCTTCGCTTCAACCTGGTATTTTTCTAATGTAGTTTTTGCTAAATCCAGAAAAGATTGATTGTTACTTTTCAGCGCTTCGGCTGAAAGCGCTTTAAAGGCATCGCTCAGCTTCTGAGTAGCATCATCAAGGATTGCTACTTTTTCTCCTGAAACCCTGCGCTCATGTACGAGTGTGGTTTCCAGTCTTACTATTGACTGGTTAAGTTCAGAGATTTTTTCATTCTTCTGATTCAGGTCTGCTTGTGCATTCACCAATTCCTGCTGAACTGCAACAAGCCGTTCATGGAGCATTTTACTATGCGCTCTGCTAATCAGCCAAACGATAACGCCTCCGACCAAAACTCCACTCACAGCAGCAATAATTAACCAAATATTTTCCATATTTATTTACAATCCAATGTGCATGTAAATTATTCCATGCGTGTAAGTTTACACATAATAATGGAAATTCAAAGAAAAAATTAAGGAATAAAATCCTTCTTCATAAGAACTCTATCCTCCGAAAAAGTCCTTGAATTTAAAATATTTTGCCATTACTATAGTCTTGATTCATGCCGGTTCAATTTTTTAAATAATGTTATTTACGCAACTTCTTTGTTTCTGCTGTAAATAGTCACAGAAAATAAATCTTCCAGGAGACCGCATGACCGCCCACCGCCCACATGTAATTACACTATTGACAGACTTTGGCAATCAGGACGCATACGTGGGTATTATGAAGGGAGTAATCGCTGGAATTAACCCTTTCGCAAATATTATCGACATCTGCCATAACATCCCTCCACAGGATATTTTTAAAGCCGCCTATCTCCTGTATACTTCTTATAAATACTTTCCTAAAAAAACTATACACGTAGCAGTTGTTGACCCTGGCGTAGGAAGTAAAAGAGAGATAGTTTGTGTTGAAACCCAGGATTACCTCTTTCTTACGCCAAACAATGGCATTCTCAGTTTCATCATTCAAGAAGAAAAACCTAAATGTATCATCCGTGTAACAGACGACAAATATTTCTTACCTTTACCCAGTAGCACCTTTCATGGTCGAGACATCTTTGCACCTGTTGCAGCACGCCTGTCGTTAGGGATAAAACCACAACAATTAGGTCCGAAAATCAATCAACTAGGCCAACTGGATATAGCCAAGCCCGAATATAAAAAAACTGGGCAATTAGAGGGTCAGATCATTTATATAGACCGATTTGGGAATCTTGTTACCAATATAACAAGGGGATACATAGAACAGCACATTGGCAACCAAACACAAAATAGGGGTCAAGTGCCAGGGGTCAGGGGACAGAAGCTAGAAGTTAGAGGTCAGACTCCAGGAACATTAAAAAAAACTCCTAAAAAGAGCCTTTTACTGTATAACACAGTAGAAACAACCATTGGAAGAAAGAAAATAATAGGGTTGAGTAAGACATATATGGATGTAAAGGCAGGGGATCCGCTTGTCCTCTTTGGAAGCGCAGGTTTCCTTGAGGTTTCCATCAATCAGGGAAATGCCCAGAAATATTTTAGGATGGATAGAGGTAACAAAATAAGGGTAGAAATGGGGTCATACTGAAGCGAATCGCAAAGCGACAACAAAGGGTTGGGCACATTTTTCAGTGAAGGTATAAAGCGCTATTGATTGAAAAAGAGAGCTATCTCCTGCAGGTTTTAAATTAGGCTACCTTTGGCAGCGACTTTTAAGCTCCCCTCTAGAAAGAGGGGCTGGGGGTGTGTTACGGCAAATTTACACACCCCTTAATCCCCTCTTTTTAGAGGGGAATCATAAAAGATTGAAATTCCTATACGTTAAAATAGAAGACCGGTAAAGAACTGCTTTCTTTCTATTTTATGGGAACAATTTCAGCCCTTCTGTTCAGGGAGCGGCCTTCTTCGGTGTCATTAGGAGCAATAGGCTTTTTATATCCAAAACCCACGATAGAGACACGTGATTCACGAATACCTTTCCCGACCAAATAATTCTTTACCGCCTGGGCTCTTTTTTGGGAGAGGTCTATATTATATTCCATTGAACCTATATTGTCCGTATGTCCCTCTATTCTTATGTACATATTCGGATTTTTTTGCAAAACATCGACAATGTTGCTTAGATTCGAGTCAAGCTCTTCTTTAATATCCCATTTCTTATAATCAAAAGTGATTCCCTTTACCACCCAGCATCCTCTGGAATCAACAATAGCCCCTTTCGGTGTATCCGGGCATTCATCGTCTTTGTCGTAAACACCATCACCGTCACTATCAATATCTTGTTTTTGTACAACTGTCAAAAATACCTTTTTTACAAAGTCCGCCATATTTTCACTGGACGCAATTTCATCAGCAGTTACCGAAAAACCACATTTTACCTCTCGTGCAAGCTCTCTGAGCTCTTCTTCTCCTTCGGCAGTATTTCCCACAAAAATGGTGTAAAGGCATACCCTGTCTCCATACATTTCTTTTAAATCCTTTGCCTTCTCTAAGGGACTTCCGATTAACTCTTCACCGTCACTGACAAGCATAACAGCATTTTGACCGCCTGACGTCAGTAATATGTTCCATGCATCTTTAATACCATAACCAGCCGGACTGCTACCTTGTGGAGGCGTTGCACTGATTAACGCATCTTCTAAAAGGCTGCGTGAGTACTTCGTAAGTTCATAAACAACAGATGTTTCGAATGGCTTAAAATATCCCTGTCCAAATGTTACAAAGGCGCATTTTACATCGATTTCAGGCAGGGTATTATTCATTCTCGTTAAAATATCTTTGGCCACTGTAAATTTGGGGCGTCCTTTATTAACAGCGCCGATATATTCATCTTGCATAGATGCTGATGCATCTAAAATAATTACAAAGCTTTCAATTTTTGGCACATACTTCACATCGTGAGATTGTGAATCTAAATTTTGAGGAACGAAAGTTTCAAGGGGCTCGATAGGTTTCTTAAGAGACTTAAGCTGCGCGCAACCTGTTAGAATTGTAATTGACGCCGTAAGAAACGATGCTAATAGATATATTTTCCGCATAACGATTCCTCTATAAAATGAAAAAATAAATCTGTATAACTCAGCGTTTATCCGTGTCCGACTGCAATTATTAGGTTAAATATTTTTCCATGAGAAAAATACTGTAGCAAAAAGGCAGTAGAATGCAAGCTTTTTTAATTCTTTTCACTATTTAACAAGAACAAAGGATTTTCAAAACGTCGTTTTTACGCAAATTGCCTTGACGCTGTCTGATTTAAACTGTATTATTGCGGAAAAACATGCTCAGGAGGATAAAATTACTGCAAACGGGTTTTAAGGCAATTGAAATTTACCGATGAAGAAATCAAAAAACTCCTGGCTATGTAAACTTGAAAACATAAAAGGATTTTGATAATTGATAAATGAAGGTGACATAATAGTTGTCCTTGAGGGCATGTACGGCTTTCTAGACGGCCGGATGCAGGGATTTTGCGACGCCTGCTTCATCGGTAACTATCCGGTTCACTTCGATTACGAGGGCCACACCCGACAGCTCCACCTCTTCGAGGCCACGCAGCAACGGTAGTCCATTAATATGCAAGATGCAACGCTGACCATCTCTATTGGGAGAGATGGCTCCGGCGCAACTCCGAAATGAGCCCTTCAGTAAACTCCCTTCGAGGCTTTTTAAGAATGTGATCGTAGAAGACCAAGACGATCTGATCATCGTTGCTATAAGACAAAGAATGCGCTCCTCTGGGATTGTCGGGTAAGCTTTTCCACCGGGCAGAGTAACCTTCCAACGTTTCGAATAAAGTTTGGAGATCTTCCACGTTACCTACGTCTTTCAGGATGATTAGGCTCAATGCGCGATCAATCGGTCCCGGATAGATGGTAAGAT
>JANLHY010000388.1 GCA_024653795.1 Candidatus Brocadiaceae bacterium
GCTTCAAATCCTTGGCCGGACGAGTTCACAGGCTTTTTTATCGACCAGCACTACCGCAGAATGAGAGCAATGCAGTCTTTCTGCACCTTGGCTGCGGGCGGATCAACCATCCAAAATTTATTAATATTGATGTGATCCCAGCAAAACATATTCATTACGTCAGACGTATTGATAACCTGTCAATTTTTAAGGATTACAGCGTAGATCTCATATATGCCTCTCATTGTCTTGAGCATTTCCCTTTTTCTGCTGTGCCGATTATTCTGAAGGAATGGTACCGTGTGCTTAAACCAAAAGGAATTCTCAGATTATCAGTTCCTGATTTCGAATTGTTGCTCAAGATATATAATGAGACCGGACACAATATTAAAAATATTATTCAGCCTCTTATGGGTGGACAAGGGTCAAAATACAATTTTCATTATTCTGTTTTCAATTTTAAGAGTTTGGAGGCAGAGCTTTATGCAATTGGATTTGCTGAAGTTAGGCGATGGGTTCCGATTGCCGCTGATATTTGGATGGATGATTGGGCATCTCGACAATGGGAAATAAATGGGAAGAGGTTTCCTGTCGGTCTTAATGTTGAGGCAATAAAATAAAAATTTTTATGCCCAGCATCCAGGGCTGGAGAAGATGAGGATGGAAACTTTATTGGTTATGCTGTTTAAAAAGAGTGGCTGCGGATGGTAAAATGGAGTAAAATAAAAAGGAAGGAGGACGAGAAAGTTATGCAGATACTAAAAGAACTTGTTGAGCAATTGTCCCCAGACCTCCAGCAGGAGGTGCGGGACTTTGTGGAGTTCCTGCTGGAAAGACGGGCAAAAAAAAAGGGGAGGAAACTCTGCCAGGATTGGGCAGGCGCACTTAGGGACTACCGTGACCAATATACCTCGTTGGAACTCCAGAAAAAGGCTTTAAAGTGGCGAGGTGATTGATCATGTATCTGGTGGATACCAATGTATGGCTTGAGCGACTACTGGATCAGGCAAGGTCTGAAGAGGTTGGCCACTTCTTCGCCCGTATACCCTCTGAGCGTCTTTTTCTCACCGATTTCTCCTTTCATTCCATTGGGGTGGTACTCGGCAGGCTGAATCGGAGTGAGGTGCTATTGCCATTCGTTCATGATGCATTTGTTCAAGGCGCTGTTTCCTTGATTCATCTTGAGCCAGAGGATATGGAAAAGATAGTGAATGTGATGCAACAGTTCAGCCTGGACTTTGATGATGCCTATCAATATGTGGCTGCGGAGAAATATGGACTCACCATCGTAAGCTTTGATGCCGACTTCGATCAAACGGAGAAGGGCCGTAGGACGCCTGACCAATCTGGAGATTAAACTCATGAAATTCCTCATCCTCAACTCTGACTATCCTGAGTTCCTGCATTGGCTCTATATTGTTTAAAGACACTGGAACTATGTATTCAACTTTTGACACCGAGGAAGCTACCGGGATATTGGTTCCTATTGGAAAGCATTTTAGACGATTTCTTGCCAGCATTAAGAAGGATAACAATGGATAGATTTCTCATGGTGGGACAGCGGTTTAATTTAACATTAGATTATTTCAAAGAGATGGCTTTCAAAAGCGGTATAGAGGCAGGATATTCAAAATACCATTACAGCAATAAACCAATTAATCCTTTAAAACTTATTTTGCGGGCAGTAGTTTTGGGAATGTATTGCCTTGCATACAAAATAGCTGCCCTATTTCCAATTAGAAGTAGAATAAAACACGAAGTAACGGCTTCTTATTACAAGGCAAGAGGGTTGTATGAGATAAAATTGAGTATGAATTTGATATTATTGTTATTACTCCGGAAGAGTACGAGTTCTATTCACTCAAATGGAGAAATAGTATATTTGCAAAAATGAGAGAAAAAGGTAGTGTAGTATATGGAGGGTAAAGAAGAATATTTAGCCTTATTTGAACTTGGATATCTTGATGCCTTTGGAGAAGAAAAAATGGTGGTATCGTGTGGCGGGTCAAATTGAACTTAAGAATCGCTCAACTTGTTATGCAGATCGAGGGCAATGAAGAATTTAACAACTGGACCAAGGAATCAGCACTTAGCGTAGCAGAGAGAGATACACCCATTGTATACGTCACAATCACCGAGTTAAAACCGGTACGCTCACGTATAGAAAAAGTAAAGCTTGAACTGGTTTCTTAAGGTTTGCAGCTTGTTAGCCAGCTCGATTGTATAAGATTTATTTTGGAAATTGAAATTGAAGGGAATGACAATTGAATAATGAAGGTTTGACCCTTGACCATTTTTTTGACCATGTTTTATGAGTTTGTGTTTTTTTGTTTTCGGCATTATATATTTTAGAAAGACCGAAAGGTTTTTTGCGGATATCATATAGAAATTAAGAAGAATATGGAACTACTTAAGATAAAAAGTTACTTATCGGAAAAAGAGAAAAAAGAAAGACTCTTGAAAGAGCAGGAAAGGGATGCAATTA
>JANLHY010000496.1 GCA_024653795.1 Candidatus Brocadiaceae bacterium
TTCCATAATAACTCTATTGATCCTTTCCAGATATAATTGTTTGCAAAAGAATAATCACATAAATTTACGCCTTCTCCTGCTACATATTTGTCAAAAAGCTTTTTATCTTCAATCTTTAATCGGTTTAAATCATACTGCTTACATTTTTCTTCGATACTACTACTACGGTCTATTGTTTTCGAGAGACTAGTTTCAATAAGTTGTAAAATGGTTTCTCTCCTGATGTGGTATTACACTGAACCCGACCTCGCGGCGGAGGTTCGAGGTCTAGCGCAAACCATTGTAGAATTGTGGCAGACATCCCCTGTGGATGCCTGAACCGATAGTTGCCGATTCGCACAGAGACAATCTTTGCTTTCAAATGCATAGATTTTCTTATCAAATTTTTCATAAAAATCGCCTTACGATAAATTCTCTAAAATTTCGCTGAATTATACAATATGTAGATAGACTTGCAAGCACTAATTACAATATATTGTAAATTTTTTCTATTACAGTACTAGTAAATGACAAGACCATTAAAATGCTTGACAAATTGTGTCTGCCTGCTAGAATACTTTGTCTTTTTTCCATTTATTTTATTTTGTACTTTGATGAGGTTTTGTTGCTCCTTAGTATTATTTAAAAGTATAAGCAAAGGATAACAACTATGGCTATAAAGGTTGGTATAAGTGGGTTTGGAAGGATCGGAAGAAATGTCTTTCGTGTGATCGCCAAACGGGGAGGCATAGACGTTGTGGCTATCAACGATCTCGCCGACGTGAAATCGTTGGCATTATTATTAAAATATGACTCGGTACATGGGAGATTTGAAGGGAGTATCGAGACAAAAGAAAAAGCGCTGGTAATAAATGGCAAAGAAGTTAAGTTGCTCATGGAAAGAGATCCTTCTAAATTGCCATGGAAATCACTTGGAGTAGATATTGTAATTGAATCAACAGGAATATTCACTTCACGTGCAGACTGCGCCAAGCATCTTGATGCAGGCGCCAAAAAAGTAATACTTTCAGCGCCCGCAAAAGACAAAATTGACGCTACGATTGTTGTGGGCGTTAATACGAAGGACCTTAAACCCGAACATAAAATCGTATCGAATGCCTCATGCACAACAAATTGTTTAGCGCCTCTGGTCAAGGTAATCAATGACAATTTCGGTATTGATAAGGGACTCATGACAACAATCCATGCATATACAAACGACCAGTGCATTGTTGATTTTATGCATAAAGACCCGCGAAGGGCAAGGGCGGCTGCGATAAATATCATTCCTACAACAACCGGGGCAGCCAAGGCAATCGGAGAAGTAATTCCATCATTGAAAGGTAAATTAGACGGCCTGGCTATGCGCGTGCCCATTTCCAACGGTTCTATAACAGATTTTGTTGCGCTGGTATCGAAAGATGTTACTGTAGAGTCTGTTAACGCCGCCATGAAAAAGGCAGCCGAAAGTGAACTAAAGGGTATTCTCGAATATTGCGAAGACCCGATTGTGTCCACAGATATCGTTGGAAATACCCATTCGAGTATCTTTGACTCGGCATTAACGTATGTAATCGATAAGCGGATGGTGAAGGTGGTCTCCTGGTATGACAATGAATGGGGATTCTCAAACCGTATGGTAGACCTTATAGAGTTGATCGCTCGTCTATAACTTTATTTCTATAAACTGGCATATTTATATGGATAAATTATTTATAAAAGATATTGATGTACGAAAAAAGAGGGTCATGGTTCGAACGGATTACAATGTACCGTTAGATGAGGATGGAAATATTACCGATGATACAAGGATACGGGCAACCTTGCCAACCATCAATTATTTGTTGGACGAAGATGCAAAGGTAATTATTGTTTCCCATTTGGGCAGACCAGAGGGCAAAGTAAATCCTAAGTATAGTCTAAAGCCCGTTGCAAGAAGATTACAGGGATTCCTCAAGGAAAGGGCACATGTAATTATGGCGGATGATTGCATTGGTTCGAAGATTAAAAAGCAAATTGACGAGATGTGCTGTGGCGACGTGATTGTACTTGAAAATCTACGATTTTACCCTGGAGAAGAAAAAAACGACCCCTCTTTTGCAAAAGAATTGGCCAACCTCTGTGACGTGTTTATACAGGATGCATTTGGTAACTGTCACAGGAAACACGCCTCAATGATTGGCATCGATAGCTATGTACCGTCAGCAGCCGGATTCTTACTCAAAAAAGAAATAGATTATTTTGAGAAGGCAGTCAATAATCCTATGCGTCCGGTTGTTGCCCTGTTAGGCGGTGCAAAGGTTTCTGACAAGATAAAGATTCTTGAAAATCTGGCGAAAAAGATGGATAAAATCCTTATTGGCGGGGCTATGGCATTTACCTTCCTCAAGGCACAGAGTTATAATATTGGGCAGTCCCTTGTCGAAGATAGCATGCTTGATGTGGTGAGAAATTTAATGGATATTTCCAAAAGAAACGGGACAAAATTATATTTACCCGTTGATTTTGTTGTTGCAGAAAAATTCGATAGCCGTGCAGAAACAAAGGTTGTCCCCTTCCAGGAAATTCCGGAGAAGTGGATTGCCCTTGATATTGGTCCTGCTACTACAAAGCTGTTTACTGAGGCGCTGCAGGATGCAAAGACAATTTTATGGAACGGTCCTATGGGGGCATTTGAATTTGATGCATTTAGTCGGGGAACATATGCTATGGTGGATGTCGTTACCAGTTCTCATGCCTCAACCATTGTAGGAGGTGGCGATACTGATATGGCATTTCATAAATCGGGAAAGACACACGAGGTATCGTTTATTTCCACAGGCGGTGGAGCATTCCTGAAGTTATTAGAAGGCGGCAACCTTCCAGGGATCGCATCATTATTGGATAAAAAAACATAGAAATATGCAGCCAGAAATTAAAATTGCAGCGTCTATTCTCGCCGCTAACCCTGTGCGTTTAGAAGAGGAAATCAGGAAAATAGAAATGGCTGGCGTTGATTTGATCCATATTGACGTTATGGACGGACATTTTGTCCCAAACATCACGATGGGACCATTTATTGTAGAAGGTATAAAACGTATTACTAAGATACCTTTAGATATTCACCTGATGATTGAACATCCCGAACGCTACGTGAAACCATTTGCAGATGCCGCCGGAAAGGGCGATCTGATCACATTCCATATAGAAACAACAAAAAAACCAAAAGAGGTTATTTCATTAATTAAGGATGCGGGGTTAAAAGCCGGTGTCTCTCTGAACCCAGACACTCCAACCGAATCAGTTGAAAGCCTCCTGGATACAGTAGATATGGTGCTTGTCATGTCTGTAAATCCTGGTTTTGCCGGACAAAGATTTATATCGAAGGTCTTGCCGAAGATTGCAAGACTGCGAAGTATGGCCCCGGATGCACTTGATATAGAAGTAGATGGTGGTATTACAACAGAAAACATTTCTCAGGCAGTTCGGGAAGGGGCCAACGTCATAGTAGCAGCATCAGCAATCTTTAAAACAAACGATCCATGTGGTGCAATTAAAACCCTCAAACAAAAGGCAGAACTGGCTATTCGAGAAAAATATCATAATAAAGTAAATGCTTGAATTTTACAGCAAACAACAAAAACAACTTGTTTTTTATTTAAAAATTTATAAACTATTTGAAGGTATTTGCTATTGGTCTTTTTTAGAAAAAAAAAGGACATGCCCGATGGCCTGTGGACACGATGTGACGGCTGTAAGGGCATGGTGTATAAAAAAATCGTTGAAGAAAGGATGTACGTTTGCCCCGAATGCAACTATCACTTTCGGGTATTCAGCAGGGATCGATTAAAACTCTTGCTTGATGAAAATAGTTTCGAAGAGATGTGGGGCAACATGGTACCGTGCGATCCTTTAAATTTTAAGGACCGGATAACCTATCCTGAAAGGGTAGCCGCAGAACAGCAAAAAACAGGTTTAAAAGAGGCCGCAATCGTTGGCAAGGGAAAGATTAATGGCAAAGAGGTGATGATCGGAATCACAGACTCGTCTTTTATCATGGGAAGCATGGGCTCTGTGGTTGGAGAAAAGATTGCAAGGCTTGCAGAAAAGGCCACAGAACTTCGCTTGCCGTTAATCATCATTTCTGGTTCAGGCGGCGGCGCCCGCATGCAGGAAGGCGTCTTTTCCCTGATGCAAATGGCAAAGACAAGCACAGCCATAGCACGGTTTCGGGAAGCAGGCGGTTTATATATATCGGTACTGACAGACCCATCTCTGGGTGGAGTCATGGCAAGTTTTGCTTCTCTGGCCGATATTATGATAGCTGAGCCAAAAGCATTGATAGGATTTGCAGGTCCCAGGGTTATTCAGGAAACAATAAAACGCTCCCTCCCAAAGGGTTTCCAGACATCTGAATTCTTGTTAGAGCATGGTTTTCTGGATATGATTGTCCATCGGCAGGATATGAAGAAAGAATTATCAAGATTGATTGATTATTTGCAATATAAATTCTGATTACTTTTAGGCAACTTAAGGAAATCTAAACTTCAGGTTCCCCTGTAGCTCAATGGTAGAGTAGCCGGCTGTTAACCGGTTGGTTGTAGGTTCGAATCCTACCGGGGGAGCCAATTTTATAGGAAAGCCCCAGCGTAATTGTAGAAGGGCTTTTATTTTCAGTAATTCCTCTAATTACCAATATTTATTTTCTGATATTAACGGTTGAATTAAATCACCTTTTTCCACACGTAAAAGATTTTAAGGTATCCCCAAACCACTCATTAACAACCTGTTATATTATAGACTGTAACAACACAATACCTGATTTTTAAAAATGAACAATGGCCTCCTGGTTAACACCATCCCCATTCCGCTTCAGAGCAGCAACGGATGACTTTCGCTATGTTCCCAGACAAAGAGTATCTTTTAAAACTTGTGCGAACGCGCATGCCGTTTGGCAAATACAAAGGGCGATTGCTGATTGATTTGCCTGAGGCGTATATTGTGTGGTTTGCCCAACAGGGATTCCCGAAAGGTGAATTAGGTAATATGCTTGAGTGTGTCTATGAAATCAAGCTGAATGGACTGGAATACCTATTGAATCCACTACGCTAATTCAATTGTATAGGATTTCAAAATTACTTTAGCCCACGAAATCCGCGAAAAAACACGGAAGAATATTATTTCTGAACCTGATTAAAAAAAAGTTTTGTGACCTTTAGTGTGTTTTGCGGGTAGCAGATAAAGTTGCCGTAGGCCTAATTTAATACCGGTAAGTTGGGTATGACCACGCTAAACTCTTGAAATTTATTAACATTCCATAAAAAATTATGCTATTATCTGTTTTATGATTTTTTATGACTTTAGTCGCTGGAAAGAAAGATAGGAACACATGAAATTTAGCGAACTTGACCTTCCTGCAAACATCCTCAAAGCACTTAATAAGATGGGGTATGATGAAATGACCCCTATTCAGGAGGCGACGTATCCGGTAATTTTCGCAGGGCAGGATCTTTGTGCTCTTGCTGAGACCGGGTCGGGAAAGACGGCCGCCTGTGCGATCCCGCTTATTCAGAAAGTTGATCCTGCGCTTAACGCCATTCAGGGACTTGTGCTTGTCCCGACGCGTGAATTGTGTATGCAGTATATGGCAGAGATAGAGAAGATCGCGGCAACGACTGCCGTGATTCCGTATGCGGTGTATGGGGGTTTTGACAAAAAGATTCAGATTGCCAAGCTGAAACAGGAAGTGCATATTTTGGTCGCAACACCAGGGCGGCTTATTGATCTTTTGTACGATGGAATACTTTCTTTTGCGCAGGTGAAATGTGCGATCCTTGACGAGGCGGATGAACTTTTAAAGGTGGGATTCCTCGAAGATATTGAATTTATTATGTCATGCATCTTGCATGAACATCAGACGCTCCTTTTCTCAGCAACGATGCCTGATGATATCAAAAAGCTCGCACATGACTGTTTGCGTGATCCCCAACATATCTCCCTTATTACAGAGAGGGCAGCGCCAGAAAGCATTGAG
>JANLHY010000411.1 GCA_024653795.1 Candidatus Brocadiaceae bacterium
ATAGCGCTAATTCGGGGGTGATTACGAAGAATAAGATGGCAGCGGAAAATTCTAACACCATGGGTAGGATGCCTTGTTTGATGCCAATCTTGCTTGTAACGTTAAAAAACGGGATTTTACTGACCATAAACATGCCAAGCGCAAAAGTAATAAATGGTAAGAGTGTCGTGACTATGTCTGTTCCAAATCTTATTTGTATAAAATGATTCAGAATGACAAGCTGTGCAACCGTCCCACCTGAGAGCGTTGTAGGTAATCCAGTGAAAAAATGACTAGGCGCCGTTACGCCTTCGTCTTTTTGCGCGTTAAACCGTGCCAATCGGAAGGCAGAGCAGATCATAAAAAATAATCCAATGCCCCACAAAAAGATATTTGGTAAACTGGCGCAGGTGCTTCCCATGAGCAATGCAGGGGCAATACCAAAGGTTACGAGGTCAGCCATAGAGTCTAATTGAGCCCCCATCTGGCTTGTTGTCTTCATCATACGGGCTAGCCTTCCATCAAAGGCATCTAATGCCATAGCCGCCACTATCAACCACGCTGCGACCTCAAACTTTTGGTTTAAAATTGATAGGATCGAAACAAAACCACATATCATATTTCCCATCGTTACTATGGTAGGCAGCATTTCTTTTTTTATTTTCAATGAAAAAACCTCCAGTTTGTGGATTAATTTGGTAAAAGATCAAAATATATTTTAATTTCCTGAGACTTTACACGAAAATTACTCTGCACCTTTAAAATGTTGTATAGTGAAGCCGAAGCGCCCCTGTATAAATCAACATTAAAAATTCCTAATTCCTAAAAACGTAATAAATTAGGGGCACAAATACAATGCCTTGTGTACAGAATAATAATATTTTGATATATAATTTCTAACTTATAGATATTGCAATAGTTGTGAGTATAAATAAATTAGATGAAAAATCAATGTCTCCATTTATTTAGAAACAAATGCAGTAAACATACTGCATTTGTTGGGTTTTATTACTGCATTATGAAATTAACGCTCATAGTAAAAAATAGGATTCCCTTTTGTTTGTAAAATCGGATATTTATTTTTGTGAGTTTTGTCGTTACCTAATAAATCTTCATTTTTTGAATCTTTTTACTTGACAGTGTTATTTGATTGTGCTAGTTTGTTACAAGATTATGTCCTTTCCATAGTTAAGTATATTTGTAAATTTTGAAAGGAGGTGTCTCAAAAATAAAAGTATTTTGTAAAAAAGAACCGATAAATATAGGATGGTCAATACGTGGGGTTTATTTAAGTTTGAATAGGTACGTTAAAGAATCACAAGCGTGTAATTTATAAATGTTCTTGCTAAGTCTGAAGAAATAATTTAGTTAAAATATACAGGAGAAAACGAAATGAATGCGTACAAAAAGTATATGGCAGAGTTTGTCGGGACATTCGCCCTGGTGTTTATAGCGGCTGGTTCTGTATGCGCCGATTTTTATTTGCGGCAGGCAGGTGGGCAAGGACTGGGTCTTCTGGGTATTTCCATAGCATTTGGTATTGTTGTAATTGCCGTTATTTATGCGACAAGTTATGTGTCTGGTTCCCATGTCAATCCCGCAGTGACTATATCATTTTGGATCACGAAAAGGATGGAGCCCAACACTGCAATTATGTATATCATCTCCCAAATTGCCGGGGCTTCATTGGCAGGCCTTGCGTTAAAAACCCTGTTTCCGGATGCGGCTAAAACCGTTTATCTGGGGACGTGTATGTTAGCGCCCGGGGTTTCTATTGCACGTGGTGTATTGATGGAATTTATTATTACCTTCCTTTTAATTTTTACCATTTACGGGACGCTTGTGGATAAAAGGGCTTCGCCTGGATTTGCCGGAGTAGCTATCGGATTAGTGGTGCTCTTTGGAGCAATGATTGGCGGTACGATCAGCGGCGGTGCGATGAACCCCGCACGTGTGTTTGGCCCAGCTCTTGCGTCAGGACAGTTCACTCATCATTATGTCTGGTGGCTAGGTCCGATCCTGGGAGGAATTGCAGCGGGTTTTGTTTATGATAAGCTCTTTGCCGAGAAGAGAGGTAAGCCGTAATTCATA
>JANLHY010000416.1 GCA_024653795.1 Candidatus Brocadiaceae bacterium
GCTGTCCCACTTTCGGCTTGTTGCCTTTTTTTATGGAGTGAAAGCTATGGCGGTAAGGTATAGGAAATATTACCAGGAATGTAAGGACGTTACTTGTAATGGCAGAAGGGCAAGGCAATGTCCTGAGACACCTAAGCGGACAAACGGTGAGTATAAGACCTGCGGGGTGTGGTGCCTTGAGTTTTTTGATGATAATAAACAGTGGCAATCGCTTACTTTTAAGGATATACGCAACAAGTCCGATGCTGAAAAGCGATTGACATTATTTATATCTGACAGGGAAAGAGGTCAATTAAACTTGCCAAAGAAAAGGGTTATACCCACGTTAACGGAATATTCTAAGACATACCTTTTCCAGTTTGTTGCAGAGTGAGCTTGGAGTCGGTGCAGTGGTGGTACAGGGCATGACAGGACATTCAAGCTTAGGTATGTTGCAGAGATATTCACATACAGGGTTAAATAACAAACAGAAGGCAATTCAATCTTTAACAGACTATATCATGAACGTAAAAAATAATTGTAACAATGAGCTGATTCCAAAAACAGGTACGGCGTAAGTACGACACAAGAAAGCTAAGCAATTGGTAAGTTGATAACATGTAAAGGCTTACATAATTACGCTATTGTTTATTATGAAAAATATGGAGGGAAAAATATGTCTAATCTTTGAAAAACCCATACATTTGAATTTAATCCGAACAAAAAAGAATACGTAGCACTTATGGTGGTTTATCCCCCGCACAAGCCGACCACAAGGGATCGGCGCTACCTTTTTCAAAAGCTAAATTGTTACGATTTTTTAAGGTTTTATGGGTAAAGTAAAAGTGAAGGTGCTCCCTTTCCCAAATTCGCTTATTACCCATATCTTGCCTCCATGCAACTCGACCAGTCGTTTTGTGAGTGTCAGGCCAAGTCCTGTCCCTTCATAACGGCGTGCATACGAAGTGTCTAGTTGACGAAATGCCTCAAATATTTTGTCCATATCTTCAGATTTGATGCCAATACCCGTATCACTCACGGCAATCTGTACATGCTGATTCATAATGCCTGCATTGATGGTAACCCTGCCATTCTCAGGAGTAAACTTGACGGCATTGGATAACAGATTAAACATAATTTGTTTAAATTTTACTTTGTCTACAGTTATGGAAGGGACGTCCTCATGGATATGCGTATGTATGTGAATACCTTTCTTATTAGAAAATCCAATGATCGTGTTTAACACCTCATTGATGGTCTCTTGTATAGGGAACTCTTCATAATGAAGTTCTAATTTCCCAGCCTCAATCTTTGAAAGATCGAGGATGCTATTAATCATATTGAGAAGGTGTTGGCCACTGCCGTGAATATCACCCAGGTATTCTTTTTGTTCGGCACTGAGGGTTCCGACGACTTCATCCCTTAAAACCTCTGCGAAGCCAATGATGGCATTCAGTGGAGTGCGAAGCTCATGTGACATCGTCGCCAAAAACTCTGATTTAAGTCTGTTGGCCTTTTCAAGCGCGATGTTTGCCTTCTGAAGTTCATCTGTTCTTTCTGCAACCCTTCTTTCCAGCAGAATGTTCAGGTCTTGAAGTCTTGAAATACGCATAAAATCAAGCCATGAAGCCACGTCTTCGTATTCGGCGACATTGAGTCCTTTCTTTTCTTCTTCAGGGCTTACCCGTATGCCCAAGGTCTTTTTAACGCACCAGAAAAAGAGCATTCCCAGCCCAAATGCCCATACAAAGGCAATTCCAACGCCTAATGCCTGTATGCCCAATTGATGTAATCGGCTGCCATCTACCAGAAGGCTTGATTTTTCAGCAAAGGGTGCAACGCAGAGGGTGCCAATAACACCGCCTACCCCATGCACTGCGACAGCGGCAACGGGGTCATCGATTTTTAATATCTTTTCAATAAAGTCCTGAGCCAGGATCGATACGATGCCGGTAATCAAACCGATATAAATAGCGCCGTCAGGTGTTACCCTGCTTGAACCTGCTGTTATAGCTACCAGACCAGCGAGTATAGCCGTAAAGAGTTTGCCGGCGTTAAGTCTTTTTTCCGTTGCGTAATTGAATATCAGCGCCGAAACTCCTGCTGCAGCCGCTGCCATATTTGTGTTCGTAATGACGAGTCCAATATCAGCGCTAGCTCGTAAAAGACTTCCGCCATTAAATCCGAACCAACCAAACCAGAGGAAGAATGTACCCAGCGTGGCTAACGGAACATTATGTAGTCCCATGGGATTTGAAGAACCGTCTGGATTATACTTGCCGATTCTCGGACCCAGAACCAAAGCCCCAGCCAGGGCAAACCATCCGCCGATCGAATGTACTACTGTGGAACCTGCAAAATCAATAAACCCCAGTCTTCCCAACCAGCCGGACTGGTCGGGATAAAAGAGATTTCCCCATGCCCAATGACCAAAAATCGGATAGATGACGCCCACCATAAATGCAGGTCCTATGACGTTGGGAATGAAACTCGATCGTTCCGCTATAGCGCCTGATACTATGGTAGAAGCCGTAGCGGCAAAGACCAGTTGATAAAAGAAAAAGGTATATGCCAGATTAACAGAATGTAACATTACGCCACTGGCAAAGAAGTGGTTTGACCCTATCCAGCCCATGTGACTTGCGCCGAACATAAATCCAAATCCTACGACATAAAACGCTAGGGAGGATACAAGGAATTCCACCAGGTTTCTGATAGAAATGCTAATGGCATTCTTAGATTGCGAGAAGCCCGCTTCGTAAGAGGTAAACCCCAGTTGCATGAAGAATACCATACAGGCTGCTACCATAACCCAGACATGATTGATGCTTATTTGTATGCTTTCCATTTTTTAATCACAATAGTTTTTAATTATGGTATGTAGAGAGTTTTGTGGGTTCGGGGACTGGGCGCAGGCTGAGATTGTCATACCATCCTGCCACATTTCCATGCAACCAATCTTGCCGTGTTTCCGTAAAGACAGTAATTACATCTTTTGAGGGACTAATCATAAGAGAAAATTCGATCCAGGATGAGATAGTATTACCACCGATATAAATTTTTTTTATCGTAGTGAAGGCAAGCGCTGGATTCCATGAACCATCCAGAATCCCTACAATGGTTACATCCCCAATATCATCGCCATAAAATGCCATGTAACCAGTTAAAATATAGGGGGTGTTCACAATAACCTTAACTTCCTGATAGAGTCCGCCTCTGGCAGTTCCATTGTGGCCTACTTGCTGTGTCAGGGCAAAAAAGCCGCTCGTTGCAGGTGGTACAGGAGCGCCGATGTTGCCCGGAATTGCAATGGTCACGTGGGTGGGTGATTCTACAGGAGCGCCGTCTCCATCCCAGGGGTAAGTTTCCCAGTACTTCCAGCCTGTGGCGTCCCCCGTTTCAAAATCCCCGTTTTTGAGCAATTCTGCGGCTGGCGAAGTCCGTAGTACGAATAGGCTGAAGATTAGGATCAGTAAAATATGCCTCATACCATTAAAAACGCTGATTAAAAAAAGTTTTGTGACCTTTCATGTATTTCGCGGGCAGTAGATGAAGTTGCCGAAGGCCTAATTTACTTTCGCCTTGGTTTTAGTTTTTTATATGCCGCGTATTCCTCATCCGCCTCTTCTTTCATTCCTTTTTTGTCATAAACGATACTGAGATTAAAATGGGCAATGGCGCAATAAGGGTCTGCTTCTATGGCCTTTTTGTACTCTTCCATTGCTTCATCATACATCCCCTTTCGCAGGTAAAGGTCGCCGACTTCATTGTGCACATCGGCAGAATTTGAACTAAGTTTGCGTGGAGAAGATTCTTTCTTTTCGATTGTTGGTTTGTTTTCTTTTCCGTAGGATTTGGATGTGGTTGATGCAACGCGGCTGTGTGCAGGTGTGGGTATAGATACAGTTACGATTTTGATTTCTCCTGCACGCAATAAATTTAATTTAACCTCTTTGCCGGCATTAGCGTCAATCAGCTGTCTTAGCTGATTTCTATTTTCGATTTTATTGCCAGCCCATTCCGTAATGAAATCTTCTACCATAATACCTGCATTTGCTGCAATGCTTCCAGACATGACGTTGACAACAATCACGCCCTTTTGCGATTTTTTAAATCCAAACCACTCTCTATTTTCTTTGGTAAGGTTGCATAAGAGAAGTCCCAAAGGGTTATGGGATTCCATAAATACGACCGCAATACCATTGCACCACGATGTATGCTTTACGCCGTAATCTGTCCCTCCTAACTCGCCGTATCCCTGCCATGTTTTTGAAGCCCCGGTGTCGTATTGGACATTAATTACTGCCTGAGCGCCCACGGCGACTGCCTTTTCTTTTATTTTAAAAGCCAGAATATCATGCCCTGAGAAGCCAAACTCGCCCAGACTAACCTCGCCCAGCTTTTTATAAGTAACATCGACGTCACCTGCGCATACAAATATTTCATTACTTTTCTGCACACCAGAAGACTGTGCACCCTTTTTTGGTTCAAGGGTTGCTCCATCTTTTTTAAAGGGGGAGATTTTTTTTAAATACTGGTTGGAACCACAGCCTGTTACAAAAATGACGAGTGCAATAGAGAGCAGCTTTTTTGTATTCATTCTTTTATTTGTTCTTCCTTTTAAACTTTGACTTTATTTTTGATTCAATATTGATTACATAACGATTGTAAAATTTCGTCTTCTTCAACTTTGCAACAAGAAAGGGCTTCCCCGGAAAACTTGTGATATATAATCCTGCCAGGATTGTAAGTAGTCCCGGTCCAGGGGTGAAAATCAACATACAACCAATGATTATAAGACAAACCCCGCCAGTGTTCTTCGCGATGTTTTTTACCACTTTCTTCATCCGCATTTCCTGAGCATAAAATATTTATATACGGGATGCGACACCTTAACGAGCACCTTTTGACCCGCATGGGCTGCTTCAATCGGTTCGTTGTATTCATTTCTAAGGTCTAAAAGTACCTGGCTGAAATCTTCACACAAACGCCTTCCTATTATTTCTACAGGGGTGTTACTCAGGATTCTGTTTTTTGCCAAGACCTCTGCCACTCCATCTGAAAAAACATTATTAATCATGCCCAGATAATCATATTCTTTTATGTAGAAATTCCCAGGATGCGTTGTCTGGCTATTATACCCTTGATTTCCAAAAAAGAAGCCTGTTCCGTACTCCCTGTGGCTAACCTTTTCAAGCTCAGATAACCACTTTTGATCGTATACGTATCCGCAGGGATCGGCAAAATAACGATCCAATGCCTCCCGATATATCCTTGTTACAGCGGCAACATAATACGGGCTTTTCATACGCCCTTCGATTTTCCACGCAGTAACGCCTGCATGGACCAGTTCTGGAATATGTTGAATCATACAAAGGTCTTTGGAACTCAGGATAAAAGTACCGCTCTCGTCTTCCACAATAGGATATGTCTCGTCTGGCCGTTTTTCCTCTTTAAGTATGTATTGCCATCGGCATGAATTCGAGCAGTCTCCCAAGTTTGCATGCCGGTTGGCCATAAAACTACTCAGGAGGCAGCGTCCTGAATACGACATGCACATAGCGCCATGCACGAATACCTCAGTTTCTATTGGGGCATTGTTGGTAATCTCTTTAATTTCACCAAGAGTCAATTCTCTGGCAAGGACTGCCCTCTTCATGCCCTGTTGATGCCAGAACTCAACAGATTTTGCATTAGTAGTGTTTGCCTGTGTACTCAGATGGATGGGAATATGAGGCGCAATTTCTTTAACCGTCAGGAATACTCCAGGGTCTGCAACGATTACGGCATCTATGGGGATTTCCGCAAGTTTTTTTAAGTATGAACGGATACCGCTAACATGATAATTACGTGCAAAGATATTTAAGGCAACATAAATTTTTTTACCTCGCTCGTAAACCCAGGAGGTGGCCTCTTTTATTTCCTCTATGGTTAGATTGGTTGCGCCCATCCGTAAATTAAAACCCTCTCCGCCAACGTACACAGCATCGGCGCCGTATTCAATCGCAGTTTTGAGTTTTTCAATATCACCAGCCGGCGCAACCAGTTCTGGTCTTTTGTATGATGTATTGTTTAGGTGTATCATGATGATAATAGTTTACCGCAGAGGGCGCAGAGAACGCAAAGAAATGCGGATTCCTCCCCCTTTATCCCCCTCCGTGAGGGGGACAGGGGGAGGAATCCGCATAGTTTATCTGCTATTCTCCGGGTTCTCTGCGACCTCAGCGTTCTTTGCGGTGATAAATTTATTTCTTAATCCTATCTAAATAGCCCTGCAATATGAGCTGGGCGGCAATCATGTCAACTCGATCCTTGCGCTTCTTTCTGGAAAGGTCTCCTTCCAGCATGGCTTTATGCGCCCGTACTGTGCTGAGTCGTTCATCAATGGTATTTACCGGTATGGTAACATGCTTTTTTAAAAGGTCAACAAAGGCCATAACGGCATGCGCCTTTTCCCCCAGCGTGTTATTCATGTGTTTTGGTAAGCCAACGACAATCTCGTTCACCTCTTTTTCACGAATTATATTCAATATCTTTTGAATGTCTTCCTGAATATTTGTGCGTTCTATCGTGGGCAAGCCCTGAGCGGTAATCCCAAGCGGGTCACTGATTGCTACTCCGATTCGTTTTTCACCGTAATCAATTCCCATAATACGCATAAATAACTTAAGAAACGTGTTCTGCTTGTTTTAAAAGTTTTGGAATTTCAAACTTTTTGGTTATCCTGTTTACACACCCCCGTCCCCTCTTTTTAGAGGGGAGTTGTTTTGTTTCCCCTCTATCAAGAGGGGATTAAGGGGGGTGTGATAATAAAAAGTTGTTGGGTTTTGTTTTTATTAACTCAACCTAATTTAATTCAACAGAGTAAATGTTTATGAGTACCCAAGACACATTAATAAGATGCCAGTGCTAACGGGTATGATTAAATTATCCAGTGACTTCAGTGGCAGTGATTCAATTATACTAGAAAACGATGCGGCGAGCAAAGCATAAGAAACGGGTAGATAAATACATCCGCAAAGGAAGGCCACAATCCATGCCGCTATAGTGCCTTCCCAACTCTTTTTTTTGTTATAAAATATACGATGATTACCCATGCTTCTTCCAACTATCGTGGCGGCCGTATCGGCAAAGGCCACAATCATGATGACGGTACTTGCGATAACTGGAGGAAAGAACATCAAGGAAAGGATCGCTCCAAAAATCAGAGTTACCGGACCAAATGCAATACCCCGTTCTTCCATCCTGCGGATGCTGGATTTAGTGACACTTCCTAACATAGGGAATGAATATCCATTGATCCTTAGACATTCAGAGATCAGATAAATAATAGGTAAGGCGAAGAGTACTGTTAGTGTAGCATGATAAACCAAACTTGAAAATATAGGCACACATACGATGAGTATATGTAAGAGTTTTCTGCGGATTTCCTGATACCAGGAGTGTGTGTATTGCTTACGCATGCCGGCGAAGAGTGTCTTATAGGTGTCGGCATCTGCAATGTTAAGGATATCCAGAACCTCTGCAATATTCCCGCTATCTATCAGGTACTGCGCCTGCTGTCGGACAGCATAATGGGCATTAACACCGATGTTAATACTGGCTTTATGCATGATATTGAGATTGTTCCTGTCGTCTACAAGGACGATTGTATCTTTCCATGCGAGGTTGTTTTCGTGTAATAAATCTTCGATGATTTCTTTCTTCCCGGTTGATTGAGAAAGATGTCCAAACACCTCACCCGTTAATATGCTGTTATTTGTGCCAATCCCCACACCGTAACCGTTATTTGCGGATAAATTGGCCGCAAGGTCTTTTACAAAGAAATCAGGCACCCCACTGCTGATAAGCACCACCTGATAGCCGTGATTACGCAGCATTTGAATCGTTTCCCTTGCATGTTTTATTACGGTAATATTCTGATAAACTTTTTTGGCCTGTTCAAGCGTAATGCCTTTAAAACGTGCATAAACCCTCGTTAATAACTCCCGGATAGATATTTTGTTTATATTAAATAGAAAGCATAGCAGGGCTGTTTGTATATAAATCAATGCCCCTGCGTGTCGTGCTAGGTGCAAAATGAAGTGTCCTTTAAACAGGACACCATCTACGTCCATTACCACAAGTTTTTTAATGGAGCTATTTATCATTAACTGAGCATGTTCTGTGAAGGCTATGCATTTATATATATTCCTGAGTATATTCAATACTCGCGTATAAAACTAAAACATTCCCCCTACCATCCGTTTTACAATACCTAAACCAATAAATACAATTATAGGGGAGAAGTCTATACCTTTGATGGGTGGGATGAGTTTTCGTACAGGGTTTAATACAGGGTCTGTGATTTTATAGAGGAATAGTATGGCCTGATTATAAGGGTTGTGCGGTACCCAAGAGATCACTATTCTAACAAGCAGTGCAATTTCATAAAGTCCAATGAGTTTACCTAAAAGGTCTCCCATGTAAAAGCTCCTTTTCCAATGAGTAGAAGGATAAATGTTTTATATACTTGTGATAGACAAGACTGAAAAATTTTATCATAGGTCAATACATAGAGCAACAAAAATAAATGTGAGGAGATACGGTCTGTTGAAGGATATGATTGCTTGAAATATAGGATATAGCATGGTAAAATTTCCTGGTAATAGTTTAATAGTATAGGAATTTTTTTTTGGACGCAGATGAACGCGGACTTCGTCGTGAGCGCTCAGTCGAACGATTGTCAGGATTAAAATAAGGAAGCAAATGAAGATCGGTAGCAACTCTATAGGCATCAAAAATACCACACAAATTATCCTTGACGAAATACACTCTGTGCTTGAAAAGATTGACGAGAGGGCGTATGAGGAGTTTTTTGCGTCTATTCTTAATGCAAAAAATATATTTGTTACAGGCCAGGGAAGATCGGGTCTTGTATCCCGTACCTTTGCCATGAGACTTACCCATATCGGTTTAAATGCTTACTGTGTTGGAGATGCTACAACACCAAATATCGATAGAGGTGATTTATTGGTAGCTTGCAGCAGTTCCGGCAGTACGCATATAACCCGTTATATTGCAGGGTTGGCTAAAAAATCGCAGGCTATCATAGTAGCTGTAACCTCTCGCAAAGACTCACCACTCGCAGGACAGGCAGATATTATTATTGAACTGCCTGTACAGGAGGTCAG
>JANLHY010000428.1 GCA_024653795.1 Candidatus Brocadiaceae bacterium
GGTGAATGAAGGGGAGGATATAAAAATTACAGATGGTGTGGATATTTTAGTTATTCTAAAGAAAAGTGAAGGCGCAATGGAAAATCTATCGAGGTTAAAGGTGTTGATGGAGGCCGGTATTAAGATACGTCCACGCGCAATTACAACGACAATGTTTTCCAGGCTGTTCTTTTCAGATGTCTTTATTCATGGAATTGGGGGGGCAAAATACGACACCATTACTGACGAAATTATAAAAGAGTTCTTTGGCATAGACCCTCCCGGCTTCGTCACGGTTTCTGCAACTTTATTTTTACCTTTGGACGTCTATGGTTTGGATATCAAAGTGTTACAGGAGTTACAGCGGACTGATAGTGATATGTGTTATAATCCGGAGCGATATGCTTCAAAAGAAACTCAAAGTGAACCGGCGTTTATGAACAGAGTTAAAGAAAAACAAAGATTGTTAAAGATAATGGGCGTAAGTAACGCAGATGAGAAAAGGCGGTATTTTAGTCGGATCAAAGAATTGAATAAATTAATGCTATCTCAGATACATACTGAACTTCAAAAGAAGCAGAGAGAAATAAATACAATTCGTGATAAACTCGCTTATAATGAAGTTGTGAGATTTCGGGAATATCCCATTTGCCTATATCCTACGAAGATGCTAAAGGATTATTTATTGACCATCTTCTCTTGAGTGTAAAATAAAGATATACAGCCGTAATGACGCTAATTACGGCGCCAATGATAATCAGGTTTGTTTTAAGGACAAGGACAGGATAAAAGGCCTCTTTGCCGTCCATTTCCACCAGAAGTACCCATGTAACGTCCCGTAAATTTTCGAGGGGTGTATATGCGCTGATCACAGGGATAATACGATAGTCTTTTACAACCCTTACGTCGGTGTTTCCACGAAGTGCATCGTTCACTGCGTCTGTATTGATTTCGAGTTTTAAAATAGTATTTTGGGTGATAAATCTTGATTTCGAACGCATGAAGTGGTCATCACCCACAATATAAATCTCACCGGTGTCACCCAGTCCGTCTCTTTGCGCTAAAATAATGTCGATGCAGGCATAAGGCATCTCGACAATAACGGTACCTAAGAGTTTATTGCTAAGGTCATATACTGGGGCCGCTGCCATGAGGATAAAGTCTTTTGCCTCTTCGCACCATGTTAAATCGGAGAATTTAATGTTATTCAATCCTTCTTTAAATATTTCACCGATGGTAAAAGAGTTGTATTTCCCGGTCTTCAGATTTGTACCAATATATTCATCCCTTTTAACCCCGAAACAAACATTTCCATCGGTATCTGCGAAAAATATGTTATGGTAATCAAATTGTCTAAGGAAATGTTCAAGCAGTGGGCCGTAATAGGTGTCTACCTGTTTATAGGCAGAGTCATCAAAACCACCTGCCTTGAAGGCATTCGAAAAACGTGGCAAACTTTGGACAGTCAGTGGATTTTTCGAGAGTACGCTAATATCCCCATATCTCTCGTGGAAAAAGTTCTGGATTTGCATCTTTTTGATTTCACGGACGGAAATCAAGTGGTTTATAGCAATGTTCCTTATGGCAGGGGCAAGGGCTTTATATGTCAACGGGCCCATGATTACTAAAAACGTAAAAATAGCAATGCCCGACGCACTGAGGATTCTATAAATCGGTTTCAATTTGCCAATTCAAGATCTGATGGATACTTGCTCCGATATGAAAAAATAATTGCAAATAAATTATTCCTACGCAGTCCCCCTTAATAAAGGGGGATTCAGGGGGTTGTGTTTTTCCCTGAGTTATTTTACAACCCCCTTACCCCGTTTTCTAAGGGGGATTTTATACCACCCGCTAACCCACATAAATAAAATGAAAATTCCTATACAATTTAAATTATTTTTTGGTATCAAATATTTTTACAAGATAATACTAATAAATTTAATTTTGTCAAGCTTATTAAATGATTGATTGATACGCTTCTATAAGAAAGGTTACGTCTTCAATGTCTCCGTCTACCACCTCAATGGTGAAATGAGTAATTTGATTCCTTTTTAGGATACTTACGATCCTCTCCATATCCATATCGTATTCTCTGGAGAAATGAGAATGGGTGTCGCCGTCGGGACTTTTAAGGTTCCAATTGAGGGGAGTTTGATTGGTGTTCAGATGCGCACCAATTACCCGACATTGCTTACAGATCGTGTCAATACCCGTGTAAAAATCGAATTTGTTTAAAATGGCAGATGCCCACAGGTGCCCTGTATCTAACCAGATTGGGCAATCAAGATATATGAGGTGGGCAGGTGTCTGATTGCCGTTCCCAATGCCTGGAAAGTCATTTTCTATGCAGAGGGTATGGGATGGATACATTTCCCGGAGTTGTTTCATGTTATTTTTCACCGTATTTTGATAATTACAAAATTCTTCCGTTTCCAGGAATTTCGGGTCCATTACTCGCGTGTCGTTAAGCCGATAGTTATTATCCATAGCATCGCGCAATACCTTGCCGTAGTTGGCGGGGTCGTTTTTAATGGGTTTCTGGGTCATAAAAAAACCATGGAACAATGCGATGTTACTTCGCAGCGACTGCATGACAGACGTCGTATTTTGAAATCCAGCAAGGACTGTATTAAAATCGTTCTTGGCTAGATTGATGAAATAATCAGAAAATACGGGAGCGTGGACAGAAAACCCGACGTCAAGGTCTTTAATTTTGCTATATAAGTCTTTAGTAACAGAGTTGTGTAACTGAATACCAAATTCAAAACCTTTTGATTCAATATAATCCCTGCATTGTTTGATCTTTGTAAGCGTATCTCCGTGATAGAAACACATGGTGCTCAATTCTATTTTTGTGCGCATCTGGTCTTAAATAACCTCATTAAAAAT
>JANLHY010000433.1 GCA_024653795.1 Candidatus Brocadiaceae bacterium
TAATTTTCTACTTCTAAAACTGCGGTCATTGGCATCATGAATTTTAGTATGCCAATTACTCCTCAACTTGTCCAGCAAAAAATTGTCCAACTGTAAGCTCCCACCAGGGGCGGGGAATACTCATTGTCCCCTTGTATTCCTCCTCCTTGATGGGGGAGGTTTAGGTGGGGGTGAACTGTTACCAAGAAAGGCTGTTTTTTTCGTTATCAGTGGGTGAAAAAACCATAATTTTTGGGATATTATTGTTCTTCTACCAGTGGGGAAGGTTCGTCCACGCCAAGGACTCTGTCAATATCCTTGTGCATAGAGCCGATATCCTTCTTGACGGTATCGATGTGCTTTTTGTTGTGATACTTATCGGTAGTAAAGCAGCCAGTCAGGCTCCACAGGGCGGCTGCACACAAGATTGAAGAAATGAGGATCGATAGGAATGTTTTTTGTTTCATAGGCATACTAATATTCCTTCCTCTGTCTTGAGGATGGTATTCTCATAATTCGTCGGTATTTTGTTACTGTTCTTCGGGCAATATCTATACCTGATGCGAGTAATTTTTCAGCAACTTCTTCATCGCTCAAAGGATTGGATTTGTTTTCTTTTGCAACAATCTCGCCAAGCTTCTGTCGTATAGCTTCCCATGACTCCATTGATCCGTCAACGTTCTGGAAACCGCCGGTGAAGAAAAACTTCATCTCGAATATACCTTGCGGCGTTTGAATATATTTATGCGCAATGGCGCGGCTTACCGTTGAGACGTGTACTCCGACTATATCGGCAACGTCTTGCATCTTTAGTGTTCGGAGACCAGGAACTCCTTCATCTAAAAAGTTCGTTTGCAACTCCACTATCTTGCAGGCTACCTTGTACAATGTACTCCTTCTCTGTTCAATGGCATCAATGAGCCATTTTGCTGATTCAATTTTCTTTTGTATGTACTGACGCGTCGTATTGTCGGTACCGTTTTCACCCAGAAATTTTTTGTAAAAAGCACTGATATGCAAATGAGGAAGATTGGAATTGTCAATGAGAAATACCTCGTACTTCCCATCGATAGATTCTACTTTTACCTCTGGAACCACATAGGGTATGGTCTCGTCACAAAAGATAGAACCAGGCTTGGGATTTAAAGTGCGGATAAATTCTACCTGCTTCTTGATTACTTCCAGGCTATGCCCAGTCCTTTTGGCTATCAGGGGATATTTCTTCATTTCAATGTCTTCGAGATGGTTGAGGAGCAATTCCTTCGTCAACTGATAGTTTGGATCCCGTTTGTCCAGTTGCAGTATCAAACACTCCTGTAAGTTTCTGGCTCCAACTCCGGGCGGTTCCAATGCCTGGACAATTTCCAGAGATTCCTTGACTTCCTCGATAGGAAGGGGTTTTTCTAAGGATTGCATAATTTCTTCCAGTGGACTAGCCAGGTATCCGGTTTTATCAATGGAATAAATGATATTTTCACAGGCTTCTACAAGATGGTTTGGAACTTCAATCAATGATATCTGTCCCATTAAATAATCATGAAGGGACATTGGCTTTGCGGCGGTATTCTCCAATGCTTCTTGTTTTTGATCACGTTCGTCCGACAAATTATTTCGCCGAACAATAGTCTGTGAATAGTATTCACGCCAATCTTCTGCAATTTCGCCCAGTTTGTCAAACTCGTCACTTTTTACATCATCATCCTTTGCTGTTTGAGGTGTATCGTCTGCTTCTCTGAGATTTTCATCTTTTTTCTCATCCACCACCTCTTCTAGCACTGGATTCTCGACCAGCTCCTGCTGCACGTGCTCAACAAGGGCTAATATGGATAACTGTAAAATCTCAATCGATTGAATGATTTGAGGAGACAACTTCATCTTCTGCTGAAGTTGTGGTAATAAAGACGATTGCATCTTCATGAAACATCACCTTCCATAAAAAAAACGACTTTAAACTCCTAACATCTCATTTCTGCCACTAATGGCATCAGCAACAATTGCTGTATTTGCGTATTCAATATAACTTCCTGTTGGCAACCCGCGGGCAAGCCTTGTAACCCTTACCCCTGAAGATTGCAATTGTTTATGAACGTACAGGGCAGTTGCATCTCCTTCCAGATTCAAATTTGTCGCCAGAATGACTTCTTTTACATGGTCTTCATGCACACGTTGTAAAAGTTTCTCAATGGTCAAAGATTCTGGTGTAATATCTTCTAACGGCGAGATATGTCCTCCAAGGACATGGTAAAGGCCGCGATATTTACCCGTTTTTTCAATAATTAAAAGGTCTGCAAGTTGTTCGACTACGCAAATAACGGATTTATCCCTGTGAATATTACTACAGATATGACACGGGTCACCCTCTGAAACATTAAAACAAACCGTACAGGCATTGATAAGCTTTTTTACATCACGAATGGCATAGGCAAGTTGCATAGCCTCTTCTCCGGGTAGTTTTAAAATATGACACGCAAGGCGCTCTGCAGTCTTCTGTCCTATTCCAGGCATCTTTCCGAATTCATTGATAAGTTTGATTACCGATTGTGGATATACATTCAAAATAGA
>JANLHY010000439.1 GCA_024653795.1 Candidatus Brocadiaceae bacterium
CGCGATGCGCCATAGCGCAAAGATTTACCAAAAAGAAGAGGTAATACAACCCGAGTTTGAATTTGCGCCAGAAATAGCAGATGCCAGTGAATTTTGGCCCGATTCACCAAGCCATACTGCGCGTCTGGTCTTTAAATTTCCGGTAAAAGATATCGACTTAAATACCCTTATTACATTTGTAATTGTAGCCCCAGGCGGCGAAGAAACTCCATTTAATTTTGATTTATCAAAGATGAAATAGAATTTCTATTTTAAGTCGAGTCTCCTTATAAATCCATCCGATCATTTTTTGCGTTGCTCACGAAAGGGATAATTTATGAAAAAACATGTTTTTCTCACCTTTACCGCATTAAGTATATCTTCCTTATCAGTAGGATGCATAGGACTTAGTACGAAATCCTCCTGGATGCAAGAAGAACATATGGCATTGGTTGACCGAAAAATACTGGAACTTGATCAAGCACTCTCAAACCTGAACCTCTCCGCTCAAAATCTCGGAAGGCGCATCGAAGATCTTGAGCAAAGGACTGTTACTATAGACACAAACTATTCAAAGCTCAGCACCACCCTGGATGAGCTTAGTTCTCAAGTAGAAACGAAAGATAGTTCCATGGAAAGCACCATCTCTGAAACCCAAAAAAACATAAACGACCTTACACAAAAATTAAGAGAAATTGAACAGGCAAAAACTGAATTACAAAACCAGATACTTGCACTTCAATCCCAGAGGTCTCTTATCAGGGATTCTGAAATAGAGCGAAAAAGCGAGGCTATGAAAGAAGAGGCCAGGGAAATGATCGAAGAAGGGCACGAAATGGTTAAAGAAGCTAAGGGAGAAATAAAGTCAGAAGAAGAGAAGAAGACAGAGGAAACAGCGACCGAGCAGGGAAAAGAGGCATTACAAAAATTGCTGGATGAAGCCCTGACATTATACAAAGACGGAAATTATAAGGACGCTATTGGCAAATGGGAGGCCGTACTCGTTATAGACCCTGCGAATCTTGAAGCAAAATTTAATATTGAAATCGCAAAGGAGAAGGTCAAACCTCCGCCAGAAAAATAGTTTAGTGTTCTCTATATTATAATCGGTTAGTTCCATTCGCCACCGTTGCTGGTAACCTCAGGAAAATAAGTACAGGCAGGGTAATCAGCGAACCACCGCCTGCAAGGGTATTAATAACCCCGGCCACAACGATGATATACTATTTTTAGTTGAAATTGAAAAAGTGGCTCCCTCTGTGGGATAATCCACAGAACAAAATATAGCTATATTAAAAGAAAGGAGCCACAA
>JANLHY010000471.1 GCA_024653795.1 Candidatus Brocadiaceae bacterium
AATCCCTCCCATGAAAGCGCCATTATCGTTAATCACATCAACCGTTATTGCAGTACCGGCATCAACGACTATCGTCCAACTCTTTGTCCTTTCAAATGCCGCAAGCGCATTCATCAGCCGATCCACACCCACCCTTTCTGGCTGGTCGGTTAGAACCGGCATAGGAATCGGAATATCCCTTCCAATAAATTGGGAATTTACAAAGAAATATTTTTGGATATATTCAACGATAAAAACTTCTACTTTTGGATTAACAGACGAGATGACAACTGCCTGTGGTTTGGTAAGGGTAGCTGGATTTAAGGTATTTTTTAAATTTTCCAGAAGTGAATGCGGAAATTCACTTTTCACTGAATAGGAGGAATGCAGGACATCGTCTTCAAATATTCCAATATGGATATTTGTATTGCCAATGTCAATTGCTAGCCACATAGAAGTTCGCTTTTTTGGAACTGGATCTCATTTAAAGCGCTTATAATCATATTTATAAGAGCACCGATGTTTTTGCCGGTAACCATAGAAACAGGACAAACGGGTTTGGAAATTTTTTCTTCCAGTGTTTGAATAAACTTGCTACTGCTTGCTGTATCCAAAAGGTCGGTTTTATTTGCAATGACAATTTCCTTTTTTTCAGCGAGTTTTGGGTTATATTGCATTAATTCATTCCGAACAATACTATACGCATCCGAGGGGTTCATCCTTGCAAAAGGTGAGACATCCAAAAGATGCACTAATAATTTTGTCCTTTCAATATGACGCAGAAATTCGTCCCCAAGCCCTATTCCCCTATGCGCACCTTCAATAAGACCCGGGATGTCTGCAACAACAAATCGCCGACAATTCTCAACCTCTACAATTCCTAATTGAGGTTGCAGTGTGGTGAAAGGATATTCTGCAATTTTAGGTCTTGCAGCGGATATGCGGGAGAGCAATGTCGATTTCCCCGCATTGGGCATTCCGATAATGCCAACGTCTGCAAGCAACTTTAACTCAAGTATCAGCCAGCGCTCTTCACCGGGTTTACCTTTTTCTGCCTGGCGTGGTACCTGATTGATGGAAGTTGCAAAGTGTTTATTCCCCCGTCCTCCTCTTCCTCCCCGTGCAATAACAATGCTTTCTCCGACAATACTCATGTCTTTCAGGACACGACCGCTTTCTTTATCCTTTACTACCGTACCACTGGGCAAATCTATGGTGAGGCATTTGCCGTCCTTTCCTCTTTTGGTAGAACCTTTCCCATGATCCCCACTTTCCGCAATATGTTTCACCCGGGAAGTAATGTCCAGCAACGTATCAATTTTATCACTGACATGAAATATAACGTCTCCTCCCATGCCTCCATTCCCTCCGTCAGGCCCTCCATGAGGGACATACTTCTCCCTTCGGAAACTTACACAGCCGTTTCCTCCATCCCCCCCTTTTACAAATATGACTGCTTCATCAACAAACATGATTAATTGGGCGCTGAGTAGACGCTTACACGGCGTCTTGTCTCGAATTTCACCACGCCGTCCACCATGGAAAAAAGCGTATAATCCCTTCCAAGACCAACATTCAGTCCGGGTTTAAATTTTGTTCCACATTGACGGACTAGGATAGAACCGGCTGTTACAACTTGTCCGCCGTATCTCTTTACGCCTCGCATTTGGGGATTACTGTCTCTTCCATTCTTTGAAGAACCTTGTCCCTTTTTATGTGCCATATTACTGTCCTCCGTTTTGAAAAAATATATTAAAAATTACCGGGCCAGCGATAAAAATTAGTGCCTAATCCAATCGAATTTCTTTAATTTTTATCCTGGTATATTTTTCACGATGACCTCTTCTGGTCATAGATTCCTTTCTCCTGCGAAACTTTATAGTCATCGATTTTACACCCTTTTTCATACCTTCAACCTCTGCAATAACTTTTGCGCTTTTACTCGCTGCGGTACCAAATGTTGCATTATCCTTCTCATTGGAATAAACTAACACATCATTAAATTCCAAAGTTTCTCCAACCTGAGCATCGGCTTTTAGATCGATGAGATGACGTTCACCAGCCCTGACCTTGTATTGTTTCCCCCTGTCCTTTATTATTGCATACATTTATTAGTTTCTCCTTTCAATTTTCAGTTTGAATACAATTAAATTAGTCTGAAACGAAATCTTAATTCCACTTTATACCATAACAGGTTCGTCTTTATTATTAAAAAAACGAATATCTATTTTACCGTATTCGTGAGTTGTTGTACTAAAAATATTAATCTTCTTATTATAAGACTCCTCGATCTCAATCATTTGCCTTCTTTTTTGATTTTGCAAGTAATTCGCGACATCAGGATTTGCGATAATTTCGATTTTAGCAATCTGTGGCAAGTGAACAGCAAACTTTATATCTCTCATGGCATTTAAACAAAGACTTTCAACCGTCTTGGCATAACCTGTGCCCCGGCAAAACTTGCATTCCTCAAAAAGAACATCCCGAAGACTTGAACGGATCCTTTGCCTCGTAAGTTCAATAGTACCAAATTTTGACATTTTAAGCATCTTCGTTCGAGCCTTATCCCGCTTTAATGCATCTGTGAGGACTTTCTCGATAGCGTGGTTGTGTGATTCCTCCCGCATGTCAATAAAGTCGATTACAATTACACCTCCTATATCTCGCAACCGTATTTGCCGTGTAATTTCTTTTGCAGCTTTAAGATTGGTCTTAAAGGAAGTTTCTTCAGGATCACTTTCCTCTTTGAATTTACCGCTGTTGACGTCAATTGCAACAAGCGCCTCGGTCTGTTCAATTATAATCGACCCCCCGCGTGGCAAGGGAATTTTTTTACAGTTTATTCCTTCAATTTCCTTCTCAATATCATATTTATGAAATAACGGCTTATTTTCGTTATAAAGGGTTAAAATTTTTTCGTATTTGGGCATAATGATACGAAGAAAATCGCGCGTTCTTTCGAAAACAGGTTCTGAGTCAACAATGATTTCTCGTATGTCAGTAGAAAAAATATCCCTGATAGTACGGATAACAAGGTCGCTTTCCTGATAAATGGTTGCAGGCGCACTAGTGTCTTTCGCCCGTTTTTCGATGTTTTTCCACAGTCTCAATAAATAATGGAAATCCTTGTGGATTTCCTTTTTGGTCTGTAGCGCTCCCGCCGTTCGTATGATAAAACCTATATTTTGAGGTGGATGCAAACCTTCGAGTATGATTTTTAATCGTTGTCGTTCTTCTTCGTCCGTGATTTTCTTAGAAACACCGAGACGGGGCATATCCGGCATTAAAACCAAAAACCTCCCAGGCAGGCTGATATAGCTTGTCAGACTGGGCCCCTTTGCACCAATACTCTCTTTCGTTACCTGAACCAGCACTTCTTGCCCTTGACGAAGAAGGTCTCGTATCTTGTGAGATTCCCGATGATGCCTACTATGGGCCTCAGTTTCTGATGAAGAACTCTCACTTCCACGGTGAGGCAAGACATCCGATACGTGGAGAAACCCATTTTTTTTGAGTCCAATATCAATAAATGCCGCTTCAATACTGGATTCAACGTTCACAACCTTTCCTTTGTAAATATTTCCAGCAATCTGTCCCCGAGAACTCCTTTCAATATAAAGTTCTTCTAAAACATTATTTTCTAAAATAGCAATACGGCATTCTTCAGTTTCAACTGCATTAATAAGCATCCTTTTATCCATAATTTTTCCCTCAGTCAGGCAGAAGAAAACAAATTGACCTTTGTTCTGATAATTTCAAAGAGCTCTTTTTCCCCGTTTCCACATAAGGCACGGAGCACCTCTTCGGGTCTCGCCATGCCTTTTGATGTCATTTTAATAGACAAAATCAAACCGTCAGGCTTTACCGTGATTTCCTGAATAGACGGCCGAATATCAAAAGGTTTTTGATATCCATCTTTCGTACGATTGACTACTATGGCAGATTGCTGGAGAAATTCGCTAATCTTTAAGGTATTTAAGAACCCCGGCTCCTTAAAAATGATCTCGTACGTTACATCACGAACAGGACTCTTTGAAGAAAGTGGTATAGCTTCTACCGACAGAATTTGAATTTCTTTTGGCAATTGTCTGCCCAAGTTTTCAACCAAAGACCCGGAAGGCACTGATTGGAGCAATTCAACTTCCAAAACTTCATCTTTACTGACTATTCCAACACTCAGGGCTAAGGGGAGAGACAACTTGGGGTGAGGGTTAAAACCTTTGGACATTGCAATAGGTATGTTAGCCCTTCTGATAGCCCTTTCAAAGACCTTCATCAAATCATGATGAGAGATAAAGCGAATATCGCCTAATTTAGCAAACCGAATACGTATTTTCAGAATATCGTCAATTCATCCTTAAAAATTTCAAATATAATAAATAAATATAATAAATTAAAATACTTATGGTGAATTTTAATAATGCTATTTCATCCTGTCAAGGATATTTTGGTTATTAAAAAGCCTCAGGCAATATTTCTATAGCAATATTTCTAAGGTAATTAATTGTTTTTTCCGGGTCATCAAATTGACACGCCGTATCCGCCACTTCCTTCGCTTTCTCGTAAGTAACAGACCGGACTATTTTTTTAATTTCCGGTATGATCGTCGCCGGTGAGACGCTGAACTCTGTGAGACCCAGGCCGATGAGTGGTACGGCATATTCAACTTCACTTCCCATTTCCCCACATATCCCAACAGGAATGTTATTATCCTCGGCTGCTTTTATTGCAATTTTTAAAAGCCTTAAAATTGCGGGATGCACGGGGCAATAGAGATAGGCTACCCGCTCATTATTTCTATCAACTGCCAGAGAATACTGGATAAGGTCATTGGTGCCAATACTAAAGAAATCGCATTCTTTTGCCAGCATGTCGGCAATCATAACAGCGGAAGGAACTTCAATCATGACCCCCATATTGATGTTTTTGTCGAATGGAATTTTCTCCTTGTCCAATTCTTCCATAGTCTCCCAGACCATTTGCTTTGCGCGCCGTAATTCTTGAAGCGAGGAAATCAGGGGGAATAGGATTTTTACATTTCCCAGGGCTGAAGCCCTTAAAATTGCCCTGAGTTGTATCTTAAATATAGATGGATTTTCAAAACAATAACGAATGGAACGACAACCCAAAAAGGGGTTACCTTCTTTTCTGTCATCTCCATACGTAAATTTGTCCGCGCCTAAATCAAGTGTTCTAATAATGATAGGTTTATCCTTTAATTCTCGCACAACCGTGGTATATGCCTCTAAATGTTCCTCTTCAGTCGGCGGCCTGGGTGAACCTAAGTAAAGGAACTCTGTTCGATAAAGCCCAATTCCCTCTGCGCCGTATTTCACATTAACATTAATGTCTTTTGGAAATTCGATATTTCCATAAATACCAATATGTCTACCATCCCGCATTGTAGATGGTTGGCCCTTTAGTTCTGTAGCTAATTTTTCCTCAAATACATGCATACTTTTGACCTTGCTCTGATACGTTGCTAATGTTTCAGCGTCAGGTCGAACAATAACAACACCACGATTGCCATCTACAATTACGGTATCTCCTCCAAAAACGTCTGTGGTAATTGTGCCAAGCCCCACAACAGCAGGTATACCCAAAGCACGGGCAACGATGGCAGTATGCGATGTCCTCCCGCCTACATCAGTAGCAAATCCTTTAACTTTTTCAGTATCGAGCGAGGCTGTTTGCGATGGGGTAAGGTCGTGCGCCACCAACACCACTTCCTGTGCAAGGTTTTTAAGCTCTTCCCTTTTTTCACCCAATAAATTCCTTAAAAGCCTTCTTTCGACATCAAAGATATCACTCACTCTTTCTGCCAGGTAAGTATCGTTAACGTCCTGAAATTTTCTGATGTAAACACGCAACGCCAGAGATACTGCAAATTCTGGTGTAAAATTGACCTTCTTTATTTTTTCAATAACTTCATTTTTCAGACGCGCATCCTGTAAAATCATTCTGTGGGTGCCAAAGATTGAGCCGATTTCAGAACCTAAATCTTCGGATACCTTCTTCTCTAAATCGTCAATTTCTTTTTTTGAATCTTCAATGGCCTTTTCAAGCCTAAAAATTTCACTCTCGACGTCTTCTTTTCTTATAATATGGCGCGGGATGCGGTACCCTTCACTTTCAAACAAAAAGGCCTCACGGATAACTACTCCGGGAGAGACTGCGATCCCCTTTCTGATTTCCATAAATTCTTCTTCAAACTTGCTTTTCACCAACCCTTCCAGAGCATCCAGTGCCTCTACTGCATCAATCCCCTTTGCACAAATTACTATTTCTGCGCCATTTTCTGCCCCGAGTGTTAAAAGATCAATAACACTCTTACCCTCGACCTCTTTGTTCTTTGTTTTTAAGTGAATTTCCGAACTATATTTATTGGCAATTTCAGCAAATTTGCTGGCAGGCCGGGCATGCATCCCATTGGAATTAGAGATTTTTACTTTTCGTTCTAATGCTTTAGAATTTACAACAAACGTATCCATAACAAATTATTTCACTACATCTTTTTTAAAAATTTCATACAGAATCCCACGCCTTTCTGAAATACTACAAGACATGGGAGGTTTATTTTTTATGATTAAACCGTATCACCTGGTTAAGTAAATAAAATCCACTATTGGCCCTCTTTCAGAAAGGGGCGGTGGGATATTTTAGACTAAACGTGGATACCGTCAACCTCTTTTAATATCTCAATCATCCCTGCTTTGCCATTAGCCTCACGCATAAAGCGGCGGAAATCATTATCCCTGATAACGGTAGATATTCTTTCAAGTGCGGCAAGATGTGAGCCTGCAGAATCGTTCGGGGAAATCAAAAGAAAGAAGAGATGTACGGGATCGCCATCCAGGGCATTAAAATCAACACCTTGCGTTGATCGTGCAATCGTTCCAATAATCTTTTTAGCACAGTCGTGTTTTGTATGTGGAACAGCCACCCCTTTCCCGATACCCGTGCTACCCAATTCCTCCCGTTTCATAAGAGATTTGATGACGTTTTCAACATCCTTGCTATTGATTTTCCGTACATCTTTCAGTGCGCACACCATTTCTTTAATTACCGCCTCTTTATCGGTAGCTTTGAGCGCAGTAATAATAGCGTCCTCCACAATAAAATCGGTCAATTTCATACTAAAAAATTCCTCCAAAAGAATTGCTTTCCATTATGCTTCCGGCCCAGTTTCTGGCCCCTCCATTTCAGTGGTTGCAGGCTTTTTTCTGCGGACAATCCTTGATTGGATTTTACCTTTGTGTTTTTTCAGTTGAGCTTCTATCTTGTCCACTGCCAGGTCAATCGCACGATACATGTCGGGATTTGCCGCCTCCGCAACCAATGTGGGTCCTCTCGATACGGAAACAATCATTTCAACAATATGGCTATTGTCACCGCCGATGTCCAGAGTAATCTGTATTTGTAAGATCCATTCAAAAAATTTCTTTACTTTTTCGGCCTTTTGCAAGGCATAATTTTTTATTGCCTCTGTTATGTTTAAATGCCTTGCAACAATTGTGATGTTTCCCAAGGGTAAAATCCTTTCTTAAATATGAGAGTTTTGAATATTCTTAAACCATTATTTTACTTATTATAAAATTATCAGTCAAGGAAATTAAAATCCTGCGCTTAACTATTATATTCTGCATTTGCCAGGACAAGTAAATGAACGTGCCTGGCGCCGGATTCTTTTAGTTTTTTCGAACACTCCGATGCGGTTACTCCGGTAGTTAAGACATCGTCCACAAGTAAAACCTTTTTTCCATGAAATGATCTTGGATATTTAACAAAAAAAGCATTGTGGATATTTGCCTGCCGTTGACTTTTTGATAAATGGGTCTGTGACTCCGTGTTTTTAATACGGCAGAGGTTGTTTGCGGATATGGGTTTTGAAAAATATCTCTGAATTCCCAGCGACAGAAGTTCAGACTGATTGAATCCCCGATACATTTTTTTTAACCAATAAAGCGGTACGGGGACGATAACATCTATATCTGGAACAATCTCTTTCAGTTTTTTATGTGTTATTACGATATCATTCAGGATGCGAAATAAGAATTTTTGCCTGGCATATTTAAACTTGTGTATCAATGTTTTCATAACACCATCGTAATGAGAGACGGCTGTCATGGTGTCGAAGTGGAGACGCTTTCCTTTGCACACAGTACAACCTTCTTTCGCCATCAATGTACTATAGGGCCCTATTGCTGCCCCACAGCGAATACAGTGAAATTCATTAACATAGGGAATCTGTCTATTACAATCCTCACAAATATAGAGTTCGCGAGAATCGTTCAAATTCCGTTTGCAGTGGAGGCAGTATCTGGGATAAAAGAGGTCTAATAAGGCATGTACATAGTCACTTATATCCATATTACATATTCATCATATCGAAAAACAATAATCCCACAAAACCAAAAATAACCGTAGGCAACCATGCCGCCAATATGGGGTGAAGCATTCCTGTGGTGCCCAGGTTTGAGCAGACAAAAGTTAGCGAATAGAAAATACCACAAATAAGGACACACAACCCCACACGCAAAAACAAATTTTTACTCAGTCGTTCAAATCCGACAACGAG
>JANLHY010000475.1 GCA_024653795.1 Candidatus Brocadiaceae bacterium
GGAATTTATTGCAAAACTCAATAAAACAATCACCCTTCCAACGTACGGAAAAATCCCGGCCAAACGCATCATGCTGGCAGGCCTGGGAAAGAAAAAAGATGTAACCTTCGATAAGGTGAGACAGGCTGCAGGGACTACCACCAGCATCACTCGCGACTTGGGCATCCGTGAAGTTACCAGCGTAATAGATTCGATTGAAATACCGAATCCCTCATCAATCGAATGGTATCAGGCTTATGTTGAAGGATGCTTGCTTGCCCTTTATAAATTTCAGAGGTATAAAAATGTACCACCCGAAGAGCAAAAGGAAATTAAATCACTTACACTCCTTTTATCTAAAAAAGAGGCGCTTAAGCCCGCAAACGAGGCCGCTAAACACGGGCAAATTATAGCAGATGCGGTCTATTTTACACGTGATCTTATCAATACCCCCGCACAGGATAAAACCCCCGCCATTTTAGCCGATACTGCCAAAAAACTGGCTAAAGAACCTGGCATTCAATGTAAAGTATTATCTAAACCAGAACTTAAAAAACTTGGGATGGGCGGCATACTGGGTGTTTCACAGGGCAGTATCCAACCCCCGAAATTTATCATACTCGAATACAATGCGCGCGCTAAAAACCAGGATACGATTGTATTTGTCGGAAAAGGACTCACCTTTGATTCCGGAGGAATATGCCTGAAACAGGCAAAAGATATGGACCAGATGAAAAGCGATATGTCCGGAGGCGCTGCCGTATTGGGCGCCATCAAGGCTATATCAAAAATGAAATTACCTCAACATATCGTAGGCCTTATACCCTGTACCGAAAATATGCCCAGCGGTTCGGCAATCAAACCAGGCGACATCATTAAATTCCGTTCCGGCAAGACTGCAGAGGTCGCAAATACCGATGCAGAAGGGCGTTTAATTCTTGCCGATGCTTTGGATTATGCAGAAAAATACAAACCCAGCGCCGTAATCGATCTTGCCACACTTACCGGCTCCTGTGTGGTAGCACTGGGTACTGCTGCTTCCGGTATGCTGGGAAACAATGAAGAGCTGAAAAAAAGGGTCAAAATAGCCGGCGAAAAAACCTGGGAAAGAGTTTGGGAACTTCCCCTCTGGGAAGAATATCAGGAGCAAATCAAAAGTGATATTGCAGACATCAAAAATATAGGAGGACCTCATGCCGGGGCTATAACTGCTGCCTGTTTCTTAAGTAAGTTCACAGAAAAATATCCCTGGGTTCATCTCGATATTGCAGGTACTTCATGGTGCGAAAAAAATAATGCTTATCTCCAGAAAGGCGCTACTGGCGTTGGAGTTCGACTGCTCGTACAATTAGTTCAAAACTGGTCTCGATTCCCATAGGAATAGCCCCTTTTAATCCATGTCCTAACTAAAACATTACAACTATCCGCATTTATTTTATGTACATCTGTGATTGTAGAGACAGGTATAAAACCTGTCTCTACCCGCAATAATGACGCCAGAAAACAACACAAATAATGTTATTGCTATCCGTGGCGCCAGAAACCACAATTTAAAGGGGATTAACGTTGATATCCCGCGCGACCGGCTCACCGTTATTACGGGGGTCAGTGGCTCAGGAAAATCATCCCTTGCATTCGATACAATTTACGCAGAAGGCCAGCGCCGTTATATTGAAAGCCTTTCCTCTTACGCACGACAATTTTTAGATCAAATACAGAAACCCGATGTGGAACACATCGAGGGACTTCCACCCACGATTGCCATTGAACAGCGCACCTGCCCGCCCAGCCCACGCTCGACGGTAGCAACTGCCACCGAAATTTACGACTACTTGCGCCTCTTATATGCAAAGATCGGCATCCCTTCTTGTTACCATTGTAAATGTGTTATCTCCCGTCAAACCATCGACCAGATGGCACAAAAAATTATGGAACTCCCCCCGAAAACCAGGATTATGCTTCTTGCCCCACTCGTCAAAGGCAAAAAGGGTGAACACCGTGAAATATTCCAGTCAATAATTCAAAAGGGATTTGTCCGCGCCCGTGTCGATAATGCCATTGTCGACCTCAAAACCATACCAAAACTGGCGCGATATAAGACCCATGAAATAGACGTAATTGTGGATCGATTGGTTGTAAAGGAGGACATCCGGACACGCCTTTATGATTCCATAGAAACCTGCCTGGAATTGGGAGAAGGAGTTATGCTGGTAAGCCAGGAACACGAGAAATCCTGGACTGACCATATCCTCAGCGAACGTTACGCCTGCCCAAAATGCGGAAGAGGCTATGAAGAACTGACGCCTCGCATGTTTTCATTCAACAGTCCTTACGGCGCTTGTCCTGATTGTGATGGACTTGGAAATACCTTTGATTTCGACCCGGAGCTGATCGTCCCTGACAAACACCTTAGCATCAAAGACGGCGCCATCGACGCCTGGCAAAACTGGGGATCATTAACCCAGACCCATTACGACAACCAAACCAAAATATTTTCAAAAACTTTTTCAGTTTCCCTGAACACGCCTTTTATAAAACTACCGAAAGAGACCATAGATACCCTGCTTTTCGGCGAAGAGGACTTTGAAGGAGTCATCCCCAATCTCAAACGCATTTATGAAAAAACGGCCAGCGAACGTATCCTGAACCGCCTTACCGGTTATATGCGTTACAGAACCTGCACTGTTTGCAAAGGAGCCAGACTACGACCCGAATCCCTTTCGGTTAAAATCGAACACAAATCCATCCATGAAATAATGGATCTAACAATAGAAGAAGCCCTGTGCTTTTTCAAAAACCTGAAATTAAGCGGCCAACAAGCAATTGTTTCGAAACAAATCCTGAAGGAAATTCAGAGCAGACTTTGCTTTATGATAGATGTCGGATTGCACTATGTAACCCTGGGACGCGGCAGCGATACCCTTTCCGGAGGTGAAGCGCAAAGAACACAACTTGCCAAACAAGTCGGTTCCGGCCTTGTCGGGATTTGTTATGTGCTGGATGAACCCACCATAGGACTTCATCCACGGGATAACGACCGTCTTCTGCAAACCTTAATTACATTACGAAACAATGGAAACACGGTCATCCTGGTGGAACACGACGAATACACCATCCGCCATGCAGACCATATCATCGATCTCGGCCCAGGGGCAGGCGAGCGGGGCGGCAGCATTGTCGCCCATGGAACACTGAAAGAAATCTCTGACAATCCCGATTCATTAACCGGACAGTATCTCAACCAAACTCTTACAATACCACTTCCCTTGAAAAGAAGAGAAATCCATATGCGAAACTCCCTCGAAATACAGGGGGCGCGCGCCCATAACCTTAAGTCCGTCAATGTAAAAATCCCTTTGAAAACCTTTTGCTGCGTTACCGGCGTATCCGGCTCAGGGAAAAGCACACTGGTCAACGACATCCTGCATCGTTCACTTGCTAAATCACTGTATGGCAGTCACGAACCTCCCGGAGAACATGATAAAATCCTCGGTATTGCACGCATCGACAAAGTTATAGAAGTTGATCAATCACCCATCGGACGAACTCCACGTTCAAATCCTGCCACGTACACCAGGGCATTTGATCTGATCCGTTCCCTCTTTGCACAAACGCAGGAGGCGAAGATCCGCGGCTACACGGCGGGAAGATATAGCTTCAATATCAGCGGCGGCCGATGTGAGGCATGCAAAGGACAAGGGACCAAAAAAGTGGAGATGCATTTTTTGCCAGATATGTA
>JANLHY010000502.1 GCA_024653795.1 Candidatus Brocadiaceae bacterium
ATATGCAAACAGGTCGCTCCTAACGGAGCTAATATCTGTTATGGCATTCTATCTTGCTACAAACAGGTTGCTCCTGACGGAGCTCATGAATTGATAAATTTTTCAAAAGACTAAATTGTTACAAAACCTTTTCAGTATCCTAAAACATACCAAAAATGGCATAAAAAACCATTTAAATTTTCTTAGAAATCGTATGATGAAGAAGACGGCTACGAGGCCGAGAATGATTGCTATGATTATCGGACTGGCGCCAAATAGCCATGCAAGCGCATGTATCAATCCAGATAAGAATGCGATTGGGTGTGTGGCAATGATGAGCAGGGTAGTGGCAATCAGTCCATACTTGGCAAACTTTGCACATTTTGCAAATGCTTTTGGCGGCATAAAGCGCATTATGAATAGGCCGACCTTCCCTTTTCTGGCAAGCTTGAGTCCATCATCACCATACATACCGACGTACTTAACGACGTCATCTCCGTGCCTTTTTGCCAGTCTGATAACGTCATCTCCATATTTTTCAATGACTTTAATGCCGCTTGAGCCATATTTAGATACATACGATATAACATTATCACCATGGAGTGCGGCCATTTTGATAACATTATCACCATAAACTGAGCTCAAAAGCACAATGTCCTTGCCATGTTTCCGAATGATCCGAAGGCCATCATCGCCGTAAAGTGCAGTGTACTTGATAACATCATCACCATATTGACGCGCCAGGAAAAGAACGTCGTTGCCGTATTTTTCAATTGCAGTCCCCGCATCCGCACCGTATTTAGAGATGTATCGAACCGCATCATCCCCATATTGTTGTGACAGCTTGAGGATTTTGCCGTCAGTTGCCTTCAGTGCCTTGATGCCGTCATCTCCGTATTTTGCCACAAATTGAACGACGTCATCTCCGTATGTTTTAACGAGGTCGTCCGTCAGATTGATGAGACCTTTAAATCCCTTCGTTGTCTTGGCAAACCGTGCGCCTTTTGACGCAAACTTTGCCCCCTTTGAGATACCACCGCCAATAGGGACAAATCCCAGTATATCCAGTCCGGCAAACAGCTTGTCCTGGAAGGTAACGTCTTCCTGTCGAATTCTTTTGCGGCTGACCTTTTCGACGTCAGAAATAAAGAAGTTCCTTAATTTATTCGTAATGATGGTAATGGATTCTTCCTTAACATTAGTGATGTCGAGGATTTCAAATCTATCCAGAAAATCATTTCCCAATTCGAAAATAAGATTGACCGCCCTCTGGGCATTTTCGCGTCTTATGACCGCATCACTTTGTGTGTTTGGCGTAGAGGTGTCTGTG